>CALGOD010000687.1 GCA_937957845.1 uncultured Nocardiopsis sp. | reverse complement strand
CGAGTGGCGGGTGCGCGTCAAGGTCCCCCGACCCCTCGTCACCTCCGTCTCCCAGGTAGCAAGGATCCGTATGCCCCCTCACATCGCCCTTCTGGTCAACCCGCACTCCGGTCGGGGCCGCGCGGCCGTGACGGGGGTGCGGCTCAAGGAGGCACTGCGCGAAGCAGGAGCGCGTGTGCACGTCTACACGGGTCGCTCGGCGGTCGACAGTCGCCGTCTGGCCCGTCTGGCGGCCTCCGACCGTCCCGACGCCCTGGTGGCCGTGGGCGGCGACGGACTGGTCCACCAGGCGCTGCAGGCGGTGGTGGGCACGGGTGTGCCCCTGGCCGCCGTCCCCGCGGGGACCGGCAACGACATCGCCCGTGCCTTCGGCCGCCCACGCGGTTCGGCCGGTGAGGTGGCCGCCGCGATCCTGAGGGGTCGTACCCGGCCCGCCGACGTCGTGCGCCTGCGCCTGGCCGACGGCACCCACCGCTACTTCCTCAGCGTCCTGGCCTGTGGTTTCGACGCCCGGGTCAACGAGCGGGTCAATGGCTTTAGGTTCCGTTTCGGACGGGCCGGATACGTGGCCGGGCTCCTGGCCGAACTGCGCTCCTTCCGTCCCATCGACTTCGAGATCGACGTGGACGGACGCCGCATCGCCGAGCCGGGGATGCTCGTCGCGGTGGGCAACACCGCCGCCTACGGCGGTGGCATGCGCGTGTGCCCCGAAGCCGAGCCGGACGACGGACTCGTCGACGTGGTCTTCGTGCGCCGGGTGGCGCTGGGTCGTTTCCTGCGCCTGTTCCCGCGCGTGTTCAGCGGTGGCCACATCGGCCTGGAAGAGGTGGTGTCCGAACGTGGACGTACTGTCACCATCCATGCCGATTCGGGTGCGGCCTACGCCGACGGGGAGCGCATCGGAGAGCCGCCACTGGTGTGCGAAGTCGTGCCCAAAGCGGTCGAGATGCTGGAACTGACCTCATAGGCTGGAAACCATATGAGTAGTCATGCTGAGCGGTATGCCGCCTTCCGTCGGCGCCAGGGGGCTTCCAGCGCCGCGATCGAGGCCTTCCAAGGCCTCTACGGGTTCGAGTTCGACCCGTTCCAGATCAGGGCCTGCAAGGCCCTGGAGAACGGCCATGGAGTGCTGGTGGCCGCGCCGACCGGTTCCGGCAAGACCGTGGTCGGGGAGTTCGCCGTGCACCTGGCCCTGGCCGAGGGCACCAAGTGCTTCTACACCACTCCCATCAAGGCACTGTCCAACCAGAAGTACAACGACCTGGTCAGACGCTACGGCACCGACCAGGTCGGGCTGCTGACCGGGGACAACAGCATCAACGGCGAGGCCCCGGTGGTGGTGATGACCACCGAGGTGCTGCGCAACATGCTCTACGAGGGCTCGGCGACCCTCGGCGGGCTGGCCTACGTGGTGATGGACGAGGTGCACTACCTGGCCGACCGGTTCCGCGGCGCGGTCTGGGAGGAGGTGATCATCCACCTGCCCGAGTCGGTGCGCATGGTCGCCCTGTCGGCCACCGTCAGCAACGCCGAGGAGTTCGGTGAGTGGCTCCAGCAGGTGCGCGGGGACACCACCGTCATCGTCGACGAGAAGCGCCCCGTACCGCTGTGGCAGCACGTCATGGTCGGCAACCGTATCCACGACCTGTTCGTGAACGTGGAGGAGGAGTCCACCGTCGACTCCGAGGAGGAGTCGCAGGGCCGCAAGAGCAAACGCAAACGCGAGCGTCGACGCCACGGCCGGCGACCCCGCGAGATCGAGGTGGGAGGGCAGAGGCTGCACATCAACCCGCGCCTGACCCATCTGGCCGAGGAGGACTCGCGCCTCACCCAGTTGGCCAACCGCCGTCGCCATCCACAGACACGTGCCCGCGGCAACGTGCGGCCCCGCTCCCGCTTCGCGCCGCCCTCACGGCCCACCGTCATCGAGAAGTTGGACGACGAGGGACTGCTGCCCGCGATCACCTTCGTCTTCAGCCGCGCGGGCTGCGACGAGGCCGTCCGCCAGTGTGTGTCGGCCGGACTGGTGCTCACCACCCCGGAGGAGGCCGACGAGATCCGCGAGTACGCCGAGACCAGGTGCGCGGACATCCCCGCCTCCGACCTGGCCGTGCTCGGCTTCGACCAGTGGATACGCGCCCTGGAGGCGGGCATCTCCGCCCACCACGCCGGGATGTTGCCCACGTTCAAGGAGATCGTCGAGCACCTGTTCTCCCGTGGGCTCATCCGCGCGGTGTTCGCCACCGAGACCCTGGCGCTGGGCATCAACATGCCCGCCCGCACCGTGGTCATCGAAAAGCTCGACAAGTGGAACGGTGAGACGCACGCCCCGCTCACCCCGGGTGAGTACACCCAGCTCACCGGACGCGCCGGGAGGCGCGGCATCGACGTGGAGGGCCACGCGGTGGTGATCTGGCAGGCCGGCACCGACCCCGAGACGATCGCCAGCCTGGCGGGGACGCGCACCTACCCGCTCAACTCCAGTTTCCAACCGTCCTACAACATGGCGGTCAACCTGGTCGGCCAGGTCGGCCGTCAGCGCAGCCGCAACATGTTGGAGGCCTCCTTCGCCCAGTTCCAGGCCGACCGCGCGGTGGTCGGCCTGGTCAAGCAGCTGCGCAAGCACGAGGAGGCGTTGGAGGGTTATGCCGAGGCCGCCGAATGCCATCTGGGCGACTTCATGGAGTACGCCTCGCTGCGCCGTGCCCTGAGCGACCGTGAGGCCGTGCTCTCCAGGAACCGTTCGGTCCGACGCCGTGACGAGGCCCTGGAGAGTCTGGAGAAGCTGCGTACCGGCGACATCATCCGCATCCCCTCGGGACGTCACTCCGGCCACGCGGTGGTGTTGGACCCGGGGTTGAGGCACGACCTGCCCGCGCCGCTGGTGCTCACCGTGGACAAGCAGGTCAAGCGGATCAACGCCAGTGACTTCACCGTTCCGGTGCGCCCGTCCGGACGCATGCGCGTGCCCAAGTCGTTCTCGGCGAAGTCGCCGCGTTCGCGCCAGGACCTGGCCTCCACGCTGCGCAACAAGCTCAGGGAGCAGGGCTCCGATCCCGTCTACGAGCGGGGACGGCGCGACGCGGGCGAGGACGCCGAGGTGCTGCGGTTGCGTGCCGAGCTGCGCGGGCACCCCTGCCACGGGTGCGCCGACCGGGAGGACCACGCCCGTTGGGCCGAGCGCTACTTCCGACTGCGCAAGGAGACCGAAGGTCTGCGCCGCCGGGTGGAGGGGCGTTCACATGTCATCTCGCGTACCTTCGACCGTGTGTGCGGAGTCCTGGAGGACCTGGAATACCTGTCGGGGGAGGAGGTCTCCGAGGAGGGGACGCGCCTGGCCAAGGTCTACTCGGAGCTGGACCTGCTCGTGGCCGAGTGCCTGCGACGGGGGCTGTGGAAGGATCTGAACCCGGTGGAGATGGCGGCCTGCGTCGCCGCACTCGTCTACGAGGCCCGCCGCGGGGACGACGCCTACCCGCGTCTGCCCGGTGGGCGGATCGAGGAGACGCTCACGGAGATGGTGCGCCTGTGGGGTGAGCTCAACGAGGTCGAGTCCCGCCACCGGGTGTCGTTCCTGCGTCAGCCGGACCTGGGCTTCGTGTGGACGGCTCACCGGTGGGCCTCAGGTGACCGGTTGGACGCCATCCTGCGCCAGGCCGACATGCCGGCCGGGGACTTCGTGCGCACCGCCAAGATGTTGGTGGACATGCTGGGCCAGATCGCCGGGGCCACCGGCGACGCGCAGGTGCGTTCCACCGCGCGTAAGGCCGGTGACCTGGTCCGCCGCGGGGTCGTGGCCTACTCCTCGTTCGCGTAGTGGACGCACCCGACGACGTCACGGCGGTGACGTCGCCGGGTCCTTCCGTGGCCGGAGACGTCCGGCCACCACCGAGGCCCCGCCCCGTTCGTGCGGGGCCCCGGCCCCGAGATCCGTGCGCGGCTCCGTGACGGCGGTGCGCGTGGGCACGGTCGGCGGAACATTCGGACCCACCAGGGCGTTGGACGCCAGGGCGACCCCGATGGCCGAAGAAGCGGGCGGATAGGGTCATCATGGAAGGACACGGGACCCTTGGGGCCTGTAGTTCGTAAGACACCTGAAACGAGGCTCGAACAGTGCTGCGCACCCTGATCAACGGCAAGATCCACCGCGCCACGGTCACACAGGCCGACCTGCACTACGTCGGATCGGTCACGATCGACGCCGACCTGATGGACGCCGCCGACATCGTCGACGGCGAACAGGTCCACATCGTCGACATCGACAACGGCGCCCGTCTGGTGACCTACGCCATCACCGGTGAGCGCGGCAGCGGCGTCATCGGTATCAACGGTGCCGCGGCACGGCTGGTCAGCCCCGGCGACCTGGTGATCATCATCTCCTACGCCCAGCTCACCGAGGCCGAGCGTGCCGAGCACGTCCAGCACATCGTGCACGTGGATCGGGACAACAAGATCGTCGCCCTGGGCAACGACCCCGCGGAGCCCGTTCCGGGAAGTGAGCTGGTCTCGGGGCGGTGACCCCGCACCGGCCGCCGACGACTTCGCGCAGGAGGGTTCGGCGCCCCTCGCCGTGGCCGGTTCCGGCCTGATCGGTCCGCCCGGTGCCGGGTATGTCCAAGGTTGGCATGGACGACACAGGGGACGAGGAACAGCGCCGGATCGCCGAGCACATCGAATGGCAGAAACAGGGTGCCTGGGTGGTCCTGTGGGGTCCCTACACCCGCTGCTTCTGGGCGTTCGCGTGCTGGCCCGTGGTCCCCGAGAACGGTGTGGTCATCAGTGCCGACGACCCGCATGTCCTGTACTCGGAGATGCGCTACGTCGAACGGGAACACGATTTCCTGCGGTGGCGTTACGGGCGTGGCTGAGCCGGTGTCCGTAAGGGTGGATGCCCCGACATGGTCGGCATTCCATCCCTCCAGGCTACGATTCCTCCTTTAATGGGATGAATCGTAAGGATGGATGCGTGTCGGCACACACCGCTCAGCTCAAAGGCGACCTCACGGAAGAGGCACGGGCCCGGATCCAACGCCGTACCGTCCTGGCCCTCATGCTCGCCCAGGTCGCCGGCGGCGTCGGGATGGGTTCCATGCTCGCCGTCGGCGCGCTCATCGCCCTGGAGTTGACCGGCTCCGACGCCTGGTCGGGCGCGGCCACCACCATGATCACCCTGGGCGCGGCGGTGTTCGCCCTGCCCCTGGCCTCACTGGCCGCCAGGCACGGGCGTCGTCCCGGTCTCACCTCGGGGTGGGTTCTGGGCGTGCTCGGCGGTACCGTCGCCATCACCGCCACGATGCTGGGCACTTTCGCGCTCTTCCTGGTGGGTATGGTGCTGATCGGTGCGGGGACCGCCACCAACCTGCAGGCCCGCCACGCCGCCGCCGACCTGGCCTCCGATGAGAACCGTGGCAGGGACCTGTCCATCGTGGTGTGGGCCACCACGGTCGGATCGGTGCTTGGTCCCAACCTGATCGCCCCCAGCGGAAGGGTGGCGGCGCTCTTGGGGCTGCCCGAACTGCTGGGTCCGGTGCTGTTCACCACGGCCGGGTTCTCCTTGGGGGCGGTGCTGACCTTCGTGCTGCTGCGCCCGGACCCGCTCGTGACGGCCGTCGCCGCGCGACCCCGGGACGGCGGCACTCCGAAGGCACGGTTGTCCGTGTTCGGTGCGCTGAGGGTGATCGGGTCCGTCCCCCGGGCCCTGCTCGCGGTGGTGGGCATCGTGGCCAGTCACACGATCATGGTCGGGGTCATGACCATGACCCCCGTGCACATGTCACACCACGGCTCGGCGCTGACGGTGATCGGATTGACCATCTCCCTGCACATCGCCGGTATGTACGCGCTGTCGCCGGTGGTGGGATGGCTCACCGACCGGTTCGGTCGGGTGCCGATGCTGATGACCGGTCAGGTGATCCTGTTGGTCTCCGCCGCGGTGGCCGGGACGGCGGGCGACGACGAGATCCTGGTGACGGTCGGGCTGGTCCTGCTGGGACTGGGATGGTCGTTCGGGCTGGTGTCGGGGACGGCGCTGCTGGCCGACTCCCTGGACGCCGAGGTCCGTCCCCGAGCCCAAGGCGTCAGCGACCTGGTCATGAACCTGGGTGGTGCCGCCGGTGGCGCGCTGTCGGGTGTGGCACTGGTCCAGGTCGGATTCGGAGGTCTCAACCTCTTCGCGGCCCTGTTCACCGTGCCGGTGTTCGTGCTCGCCCTGCGCGCGGGTACGGCGCGGCGCGACCGTGACATGAGGACCGCTCCCACGGGGTGAATCGTTCGGTGCCGTGGGGGCGGCGGATCTTTACTGAAAACGCCCGCCGATCTCCACCCGGAACCGGGTGCGTGGCGTTACCGTACAGGCGTGAAGCGCCTCTCCGGACCCGTCGACCGGTTGGCGTCCGCGCTGATGAAGGGG
>CALGOD010000686.1 GCA_937957845.1 uncultured Nocardiopsis sp. | reverse complement strand
CGAACGCGACGAGGATGACGAGAAGGGAGATGAGCGCGCGTGTCCAGCGCGCTCCCGCTCCCGTGTGACTGGACAAGGGGTAGGTACCTCTCACTGCGAGTACGGATGGTCCCGGCGCATGCCCGGACGGGCCGGGGCGGGGGTGCGTTCCGGGGTGGTCAGATGACGGTGTTCGCCGTGAGAGGGGGAGCCCGTGTCGGCGGCAGCTCCCCGAGGGCGACCTGTTCGGGAGCGGGGTCGGAGGTCGGGGGAGGCAGAGGCCACCAGGGCTGGTCCCACACCGCCAGACGCAGAGCGCAGGCGGGCACCGCGTCGGGAAGGTCGCGCAACACCGGACGTTGGTCACAGGTGGAGGCGGGCGGTCCGACGGTCACCATCGGGGTCCTGGCCAGGTCCGCGCGCTCGCGCGGGGTCATCCGCTCCTGTTCGGCGGTCCGGTCCCGCTCGTGCGCGGGGGCACTGAACAGGCCGTGCGAGGGCAGGGCGGAGTCGGCCGTACGCTCGCCGCCGGAGGCGACGGGGAAGGACAGGACGACGAGGAGCACCACGCTGGTCAACAACGCGGCGGTGTGCAGGGTAGGGCGGGGTAGGGCACCGCCGACCATGGTGACCACCGCCTCGGGTAGGGGCCGGGAGAGGACGTCGTCCGTCATCACGTGTCCCGGTCGCGCACATCTCGTCCAGCAGAGCATACGGGTGACGGCAAGCCTTCGGGAATGTCCTTTCGGTTCCGAATTGCGCGCCACCTCCGTTCGGATCCGGGCCGGGGAGGGGCACAGGGGTGCGCGACAGGCCGCCGTCCCCTTTAGGCTTGGAGCATGTCGTCGAATCGTCACATCCTGACCGCGGTCGCCTGGCCCTACGCCAACGGACCGCGCCACATCGGTCACGTGTCCGGCTTCGGAGTCCCCTCCGACGTCTTCTCCCGCTACCAGCGAATGTCGGGCAACCACGTGCTGATGGTCAGCGGTACCGACGAACACGGCACCCCGGTCCAGGTGCTGGCCGACCAGGAGGGCGTGAGCGCCCGAGAGCTGGCCGACCGCTACAACCGGATCATCGCCGAGGACCTGGTGGCCCTGGGCCTGTCCTACGACCTGTTCACCCGCACCACCACCGGCAATCACTACGCCGTCGCCCAGCAGCTGTTCACCACGCTGTACGAGAACGGGTACGTCTTCACCCACACGACCAAGGGCGCGGTCTCCCCGTCCAACGGCCGCACGCTTCCCGACCGCTACATCGAGGGCATCTGCCCGATCTGCGGATACGACGGGGCGCGCGGTGATCAGTGTGATCACTGCGGCAACCAGCTCGACCCCATCGACCTGGTCTCGCCCCGCTCACGGATCAACGGCGAGACCCCCGAGTTCGTCGACACCGAGCACTTCATGCTGGACCTTCCGGCCTTCGCCGACGTTCTCACGACCTGGCTCAAGGGCAAGGAGGGCGACTGGAGGCCCAACGTCCTCAGGTTCTCCCTGAACCTGGTGGAGGACCTGCAGCCGCGCGCGGTCACCCGCGACCTCAACTGGGGCGTGCCCATCCCGCTGGAGGGGTGGAGCGACAACGACAACAAGCGCCTGTACGTGTGGTTCGACGCGGTCATCGGCTACCTGTCGGCCTCCATCGAGTGGGCCGCGCGCATCGGCGAGCCCGAGGCGTGGCGCCGCTGGTGGCAGAACGAGGACACCCGGTCCTACTACTTCATGGGCAAGGACAACATCGTCTTCCACTCGGTCGTGTGGCCCGCGATCCTGCTGGGAGCCAACGGTGAGGGCGACCGGGGCGGGGAACCCGGTCCGCTGGGCAGGCTCAACGTGCCCAGCGAGGTGGTCTCCAGCGAGTTCCTCACGATGGAGGGACGCAAGTTCTCCTCCTCGCGCAGCGTGGTGATCTACGTGCGCGACTTCCTCCAGCGCTACTCGGCCGACGCGCTGCGTTACTACATCATGGCCGCCGGACCCGAGACGCAGGACACCGACTTCACCTGGGCCGAGTTCGTTCGCCGCAACAACGACGAGCTGGTCGCGGCCTGGGGGAACCTGGTCAACCGCTCGATCTCGATGGCCGCCAAGAACCTGGGCGAGATCCCGGCCGCGGGCGAGCTGACGGACGAGGACCGCAGGGTGCTGGCCGACTCCAAGGCGGCCTTCGACCGGGTCGGTGAACGGCTGGAGCGTTCCCAGTTCAAGGCCGGCCTGCAGGAGGCCATGCGCACCGTGGCCGAGGCCAACAAGTACATCTCCGACCAGGCCCCGTGGGCGCTGAAGAAGACCGACCCGGAGCGGATGGCCACCGTGCTGCACGTGGCCCTCCAGCTGGTGCAGGACGCCAACACGCTGCTCACCCCGTATCTGCCCGCGTCGGCGAACAAGGTGCACGCGATGCTCGGCGGAGAGGGCACCTGGACGGGCATGCCCCGCCTCGAGACCGGACACGACACCATCGGCGGCTCGCGGGAGGCCGTGGACTATCCGGTGATCACCGGGGACTACGCCGACGACGTGGCGCGTTGGGAGTCCAGGCCGATCGTGCCCGGAACCCCGCTCAGCCGGCCCGAGCCGCTGTTCGTCAAGCTCGACCAGTCGGTGGTGGACGAGGAACTGGCCCGCCTGGAAGAGGCCACCGAGTAGGGCTTCGGACACCGAGAGAGACAACGACCGCGCCGACGGGCACACCGCCCGTCG
>CALGOD010000685.1 GCA_937957845.1 uncultured Nocardiopsis sp. | reverse complement strand
CCCCGACACCCCCGCCCCCGTGCGTTTCCTGCCCGCCTTCGACAACGCCGTCCTCGGCTATCACCACCGCGGCCGGATCATCGACGACGCCCATCGTGGCCTCTCGGTCGCCGGTGAGCGTGTGGTGCTGGTCGACGGCCGTGTCTCCGCGACCTGGACCACCGAGTCCGACACCGTCGTGGTCGCTCCCCTGCGGCCGCTCTCGAAAGAGGAGCGTGCGGCCGTGGCCGAGCAGGGCGGGCGACTGGCGTCGTTCCTGTCCGACGGGAACACCGACCGTGTACGGGTGGCCGACTCCCCCGGCTGAGCCGTGCCCCGGCACCGGTGGGCGTACCCCCGGTCAGGGGACGCGGTGTCCGGCCGCGCGGGTGAGCTCGTACCACTCGGCGCGGGTCAGGGGCAGGTCCGACCCCTGGGCCGCGCCGACCACCCGTTCGGGGGTGGTGGTGCCGAGGACGACCTGCATACGGGCGGGATGACGGGTGATCCACGCGGTGGCGACCGCGATGGACGGCACACCGTACTCGTCGGCCAGCCGGTCGATGACCGCGTTGAGTTCGGCGTACTTGGGCGAGCCGAGGAAGACGCCGTCGAAGAATCCGGCCTGGAACGGCGACCACGCCTGGACGGTGATGTCGTGGAGCCGGGCGTGGTCGAGCGCCCCTCCCCCGTCGATGGTCGCCGACTGCGGTTCGCCGAGCATGTTCGACGCCAGGCCCTGGGTGATGATGGGGGCGTGGGTGAGGGACAGCTGGAGCTGGTTCACCGTGATCGGCTGTCGCACGTACCTGCGTAGCAGGTCGATCTGGCGGGGAGTGTGGTTGGACACCCCGAACGCGCGCACCTTCCCGGCCGTGGCGAGGTCGTCGAACGCCCGGGCGACCTCCTCGGGTTCGACGAGGGCGTCGGGGCGGTGCAGTAGGAGGATGTCGACGCGGTCGGTGTCCAGGGCCCGCAGCGACCCTTCGACGGACGCGACGATGTGCTCGTAGGAGTGGTCGAAGTAGGGGCCCTCCCAGACGATGCCCGCCTTGGTCTGGATGGTGATCCCGTCACGTTCGGCCGGGGTCAGACGCATCGCCTCGGCGAAGCGCCGTTCGCACTCGTGCAGGGTCCGTCCGTAGATGTCGGCGTGGTCGACGAAGTCGACGCCGGCCTCCCGGGCGGCGCGCACCAGAGTGCGGATCTCGTCGTCGCTCTTCTCGGCGATGCGCATGAGGCCGAGGACTATGTTCGGGGCGGTGATGTCCGTCCCCGGCAGGGTGAACCTCTTCACTGGACTCCTTGGGTTCATGGGCGTTGCGAACTGGGATCAGGGCCTCGTGGGAGCTGGTGCGGGATACCGCCGAAGACGACGACGTGTCCCAGGGTCCACGCGGACCGGGACGGGCGTCTCGGTGCACGGGCCCGTGTCCCCACTTCGGCGGACCGCCGGTTCCCCTTCCTCTCCCAACGGGACCGTACCGGGCCGGAGTGTGTCCGACTCCAAAGACGTCCGCCCCGGAGAGGGAGCGACGGCCGGGACGGTATCGGCCGTCCACAGGCCCGGGATCATACGTGGTGTCGCGCGTACTCCTTGTACCCGTCCTCCATGCCGATGGAGATGTCCGTGATCTCGGCCCAACCGTTGGCGATGACGTCGCTGTCCCGGAGCTTCTCGACGAAGTAGTAGTAGGTGTCGATGTCCTCGGTCTCCACCACGAGGACATCGGAGTGGTCGGCGGCGAACGGCCTCGGCGTCGAAGTGGCGAACCGTGAGGCGTCCGGTGAAGGGCGCCACGGTTCGGCCACGGAACGTTCGTTCGCGCTCCTCCCTCTCCGCTCGGTCCGTCCGCGACCACGCGCCGGAGAAGGCGTACTCGATGTTGACGAGGTACTTCATGGACGTTCCTTCTGGCCCGAGGCTTCGAGGGTCGTGGGCGACGCGCTCCGGTCCGGTGACGTCATCGTGTCCGCGCGTGATCGACGAGTCGCTGTCGGGGGCCGCCCCTCGGTCCGGCCTCGCACGGGACCGAGCGTCCTCGTCCTCCCCGTCCGAGTCGTCCGATGAAGGAGACGGTGGATTCCGGGGCCGGGCCCCGTTCACCCTTCCGTCTTCTTCCCGGTGGACAGCGGCTGCGGCGCCCGGTCACCCGGAGCCTCGTACTCCAGCCCCAGCGTCGCGCACATGTCCGCCAGACGGCTCTCGAAGAGGGGTGTGACATCGGTGTAGGCGAAGTCGAGCTGTCGGAGCACCTCCATGCACAGCAGCCCGTAGAGGCGTATCCAGCACTCCAGGAAGACGTGGGCGGCTCCGGGCGGAAGCCTTCCGTCGAGGAGACGGGAGTAACGGAGCATCTGGTCACGCAGGGACTCGGGCAGTTCCTCCGTCCTCGGAACCTTGAACGGCCTCTTCCTCCAGAGACGCACGACCTCGTCGAGGAAGACCCGCTCGAAGTCGCGTCCGGCCATCAGACGGGGTGAACGGGCCTCCGGCTGTTCGGGCCCCGGGATCGGCCTGGCGAACATCCAGCCGAACTCGGCCGGGTGCGCGATCGACCACTCCCGCATGGCACGGCACATGTCCAACAGCCGTCTCGCGGCGGCTTCCTCGGGATGGGCGTCACGCGCCTTCTCCATCACCGCACCCAACTCCCGGTAGAAGTCGGCGGTCACCGCGGCCACCAGTTCCTCGCGACTCGCGTAGTAGCG
>CALGOD010000684.1 GCA_937957845.1 uncultured Nocardiopsis sp. | reverse complement strand
GCAAGAACGACGTCCACACGCTCAGGCGCAACGGCACCCTGGGCAGCCCCTACACCGGGGTCTACTCGGTGCGGTCCCTCCTCGACCGTTCCGATCCCGTCGGTTTCCTGCACACGTCGGTCATGGCCGCCCAACTGGCACTGGGGCCGCGCTCCTTCGCGGGCGGTCGGACCGCTGCCCACCTGTGGGGCATACGGGGCCTGCCCCGGTGGGACGGGCACACCGTGCACATGGTCGTCCCCGGGCCAGGGACGAGGCGTCATCGTCCCCGCGTCACACTGCACACCTGGGAGATCGGCCTGGAGGAGACCACCACTCTCGACGGCGCCATCCGGCTGACCGACCCCGGGCGGACCCTGCGCGACACCCTCCTGTCCGTGGACCGCGAGACCGCCGTGTGCCTCATGGACTCGGCGCTCAACCAGGCACTCATCACGGAGGAGGAGCTCACCTCACTGGTACTGGCCAACCGTGGACGCAAGGGAAGCGTGCGCACACGCCGTTGGCGGCCCCTGGCGGACGGACGGGCCGAAAGCCCTCTGGAGACCAGGGTGCGCCTGGCCTGCGCGGACGCGGGGTTCCCACCCACCGACCTCCAACACCGTTTCCTGGACGGCACCGGCCGGACCATCGCCGTGGCCGACATGTGGTGGGCGGAACTGGGGCTCATCGGTGAGGCGGACGGACTCGGTCCGCACAGCCTGCCCCGAGCGCTGGCCAGGGACCGCATCCGGCAGAACGACCTTCAGACCTGGCACCCGCATGTGCGCATCGTCCGGTTCACCTGGCAGGACCTGTACCGGCCCGGGTACATCGCTTCGGTCCTCGCCCGGGCGGCCAGACGGGGTTGAAGGTGCGGCTGGAAGCACTGACAGCGTTTTCCAGTGTTGATGGGAGCACTGACAGCGCTTTCTGATGCCGGGTGCGGGGCCCGCAACGCACCGGTGGCGAGGACGGGAACGTCAGCGCGCCGACACGTTGTTCCCGGATTCCACGCAGACGGGACGGGAGAGGCGGGCGGACACCAAGCGGTTGAGCGACACGTTCTGCTCGGCCGCCTCGATGGTGAGTTCCCGGTGCACCTCCGGAGGGACGCGGACCATGAACTTGCCCGAATAGCTTCGGTCCGCGATCGCCTGTGGAGGCTGTTCGCCCGAGTCGAGCATGTCCTCGACCACGTCGGCGACGAGTGCCTGGATGCCCGTGAACGCCTCGGAACGGTCCTCGGCGAGCCAGGACAGGGAGGGGAACTCCGCGACCGTACCGAGGTACGCCTCGTCCTCGGCCGACCAGCGCACACGGTACGCGTAGTGATCAGCTCTACTCACAGTCCTTCCTCCCATCCGGTGATCGCGGCGAGGACCTGCTTCACCTGGTACGGCTTCGCTCTGCCCTTGTCATTTTGGATGTTCACCCGGGGGTCCCCGGGCCAGGGTGTCTTGTACACCCGGTGGGAGCCTTTGCTTCGCCGTGCTTCCCCGAAGTAGTGCCGACACACTCGTTCGAGGTCGGAGAACCGCACCGCCGTCGGCTGGTTCCTCATCTGTTCAAGAATGTCGTCGATGCTCGCCACGTCATGAAAGTATCATTATTGATACTACCCTCGTGGCTGCGGATTATTGCACGAACCACCGTCGTACCGAACACGCGAAAACCCGCCCTGAGCCGGTGGAGCGGGTGGGTCCCGGCTTTTGGGCGGGTTCTGTCGTGGAGGCGCGGCGCCGCGTCTCCTCACTCCCCCGCGGCCCTCGGCGCACCGATCCCCGGGTCGATCCGCACGGGACCCGACGCGGACGGTCGTACGTCGAAGTCGAAGATCGCGGTCGGCAGGTAGACCGTGGCGCACGCGTTGGGGATGTCCACCACGCTGGAGAACCTTCCCTCGATCGGCGCCGCTCCCAGGAGCAGGTAGGCCTGCTCGGGGCTGTAGCCGAACTTGGTCAGGTAGTCGATCGCGTGCAGGCAGGCCCGCTGGTAGGCGAGCTGCGAGTCCAGGTAGCGCTGTTCGCCGTCCAGGGTCACCGAGATCCCGGAGAAGGCGAGCCACTCCGAGTACAGGGGCTGGGTGTTGCCCGGCATGAACAGGGCGTTCTCCCTCACCCCGTACGTCTCCATGCCGCCCTTGATCAGGTCGACGTGCAGGTCGATGAACCCGCCCATCTCGATGCCGCCGCAGAAGGTGATCTCCCCGTCGCCCTGGGAGAAGTGCAGGTCTCCGACCGAGAAGTTCGCCCCGGGGACGTACACCGGGTAGAACACGCGGGTTCCCCGGGTGAGGTTCTTGATGTCCTGGTTGCCGCCGTTCTCCCTGGGCGGGGCCGTCCTGGCGCCTTCCGCCGCCACCCGGTCGAACTCCTCGCCGCTCAGCGTCCCCAGGATCGCGTCCTGCGGTTCGGGCGACAGCGCCAGCGGCGGAACCCGGTCGGGGTCGGTCGCGATCAGCGCGCCCTCCCTGCGGTTCCACTTGGCCAGCAGTTCCGCGGAGGGGGCCGTGGCCATCAGCCCCGGGTGGGTCATGCCCGTGAACGAGACCCCGGGGACATGCCGGGACGTGGCCACCTCACCACGAAAGTCCCACACCGCCTTGTAGGCGTCGGGGAACTGGTCGACCAGGAAGGATCCGCCGTTGCGCTTGGCGAAGATACCCGTGTACCCCCAGCCCTGGCCGGCCAGAGGACCGGAGTCCTCCTGGGGCAGGGGCCCCACGTCCAGGATGTCGACGAGCAGGAGGTCTCCGGGCTCGGCTCCCTCGATCCGGATCGGACCCGACAGGGCGTGCACCTTGGACATCGGGGCGTCGCGGATGTCCTCCGCCGAGTCGTCGTTCTTGATCGCACCGTCGAACCACTCACGGCAGTGCAAACGGAAGGTGTCTCCGGGGTTCACCCGGACGGCGGCGGGGATGTCGGGGTGGTACCTGTTGTGCCCGATGATCTCCTGTTCCGTGAACGGCTTGGTCGAGTCGAGAGGAAAGATGAGTTCGGGCATCAGCGGATCCTTTTCGTCGAACGGTCAGGGTCTGGGAAGTCGGCGGTGTGCCGGATCGTGCGTGTACCGCTGTGCGGGCCGCCTCATAGAAGGCGGTACCGACGTGACCACCTCCGGTGCGTCCCCACTGCGTTCCGCGCTCTCGAACGCGGTCGTCACGGCGCGGGGCAGGTTGCCGAGCATCGGCGCGGAGAACACCCGACGCGCCCGTCCACCACAGTCCGGGCACGGAAGGACCTGCGGCGCCGTCCCCATCGCGGCTTCGAGCTCGATGCCGCCGTGCTCCTCGCACGCGAACTGGTATGTGGCCATATGGCGGTCCCCCTACCGACGAAAGCCCTGAGCGTCCCCGCAACCCGGACGACTGCCCTCCACCACCACAGGAAAAACAGAGAGCGACCGTAAAGCTTCGGTATGTGACCACTGGTGGGCGGTGGACCAGGTCAGATCGCCAGGAGGGCGATGGATTCCTGCTCGGGACCGATGGGCCGCTCTCTCCTCGGGGGTGGTGGCCCGTCCCTGGAGAGCATCGGTGCCCAACCGTCAACCCGCCTTCACGTTCCACCGCCGGTGGAGGTCCGCGCCGACTTCGTCGGAGTGCCGATTCCGCGTCTCGGGGACCCACCTGGCGACGAACCCGAGGCCGAGAAGGCAGATCACGGCGAAGATCCAGAACGTCGGCGCCTGACCGATGGCCGTGACGACCGGTAGGAACAACAGGCTCACCACGAAGTTCGAGAGCCAGTTCACGGTCGCACCGGCGCTGGAGCCCGTCGCGCGCTGGGCGGGGGGAAAGAGTTCGCCGAGCAGGACCCAGAAGACCGGGCCCATGCCGATCCCGAACGCCAGGATGTACAGCAGCATGAACGCGAGCATGAACACCGGGCTCAGCCCCGCTGCGGCCGCCATCCCCAGCAGCCCGATGGAGACCCCCATCCCCAGCAAGGAGATCAGCGGCAGCGGGCGTCGGCCGACCCGGTCGACGAGCACGAGGGAGACCACGGCACCGAGTGCCGCAAGGAGCGGTCGTCACCCGTAGCGATCCGCGATGCGCCCGCAGCCGAGCGCGCCGACGACGGCGCCGAGCAGCAGGACGCCCACCACCGAGCTCTGCTCGAAGGAGTCGAGGACGAAGTCCTCCCGGATGAACAGCAACGCTCCGGAGATGATCCCGGTGTCGAAACCGAACAGGAAGCTGCCGATGGTGAGGGCCAGTGCCCCTCTGCGGACAGTGCGCAGCCCCGTGGCGTGAGCCGGACGAGGTGGCTCTCCTCCGCGGGGCGCGTGTTCAACGGTTCGCTCATGTCGTCCGCTTCTTCCAACCCTCAGGGCCGGCGCTCCCGGCCCTGTACTCGTCGAGTGGAACGCGACCGTCTCGCCACGCCTCCAACACCGGTTCGACGATGCGCCAGGACTCGACCGCCATGTCACCGCGCACCGACAGTGGGTTCTCGTTCTCCAGGACGCCTCGGAGCACCTCTCCGTACTCCAGCAGGTCACCGGAGGCGAAGCTCGTGTCGAGCGTCACCGGCGAGACGTCGAACGGATCGCCCGGCCCGTTGACGTTGAGGTCCAGTTGAAGACGGCGGGGGCCCAGGCCGATGCGCACACGGTTGTCGACGAAGCCGCCGGTGAGCCCGATGGGGACGTGCTGGGGCGCTTTGAACAGGAAGGCGACCTCCTGCCGGGGTGAGCCGATGGCCTTCCCCGACCGGACGCGGAACGGCACACCGGCCCACCGCCAGGTGTCGACCGCGAACACGACCTCGGCCAGGGTCTCGGTCTCCCTCACGGGGTCGATGCCCTCCTCATCGACGTACGAGGCGAGCGTGCGGCCGTCGATCGTGCCGGCGGTGTAGCGGGCGCGACGGCTGAACCGCTCGGGGTCGTCGTCCCAGATCCGGGTCGCGCGCAGGACCTGTGCCTTGGCGTCGCTCACGTCGAGTGCGTCCAGCGTGCTCGGTGGGGACATCGCCACGAGCGCCAGTACCTGGAGCAGGTGGCTTTGGATCATGTCGCGCAGGGCGCCCGTCACGTCGTAGAAGCCCGCGCGGCCTTCGAGTCCGCGGGTTTCGTCGAACACGATCTCGACCGCTTCGACGTGCTCGGAGGTGAACAGCGGTTCGGTCACCCGGTTGGCGAACCGGACGCCCAGGATGTTGAGCACCGTCGTCATACCGAGGAAGTGGTCGACACGGTGCACGTGGTCCTCGGGCGCCAGGTCGTGGAGCAGTTCGTTCAGCGCCGTGGCACTGCCCGTGTCGGTACCGAAGGGCTTTTCGAGCACCAGGCGAGTACCGGGCGGTACACCGATCCGGGCCAGGGTACGGCAGCTTTCGACCGTGACCGCGGGCGGTAGCGCGAAGTAGAGCGTGAGGCGTCCGCGGCGGCAGTCCAGCAGTCGGCGTAGATCGTCTTCGTCGGTGGCGTCCGCGGCCACGTAACGAGCGTCGCGGACGACGGCCTCGACCGCGGGTCCGCTCGCGTCGGCGTCCGCGAACGCTCGTGCGACGGTCGCCCGCCACTCCTCGTCGCTGCCTGCGCCCTGGTTGCTACCGACGAGGAAGAGGTCGTCCAGCGAGGACAGGGCGATGAGGCTGCCTAGGCCCGGCAGCAGCAGTCTCGTGGTGAGGTCTCCGCGTGCGCCGAGGATGACCAGGGTCTGTGTCCGCTCGTCCGTCGGGTCTTCCATGGGTCTCCCGTTCATCCGGCGAACTCCCGGACGGCCATGCCCCGGACGCCCGGTGTGCAAGTGAACAGCGCGCCGGCCTGCGGCTCGTCGCCGGGGTCGAGGTGTTCGCGCGAGGTGGTGATGAACAGTCGGTCGAGCTCGGGGCCTCCGAAGGCGCACGCCGTGACCTTGGTGACCGGGAGCTCCACGACCTCGTCCAGGTCGCCTCCCGGTGTGTACCGGCGCACCGAGCCGCCGCCGTACAGGGCGACCCACACGCCGCCGTCCTCGTCGACGGTCAACCCGTCCGGGCCGCCCGGTACGTCGGCGAACCGGCGGCGCCCGCTCAGGCCGCCCTCACGGTCGTAGTCGAAGACGTCGATACGGTCCGTCGCGGTGTCGACGTAGTACGCACGGCTCCCGTCCGGGCTCCATTCCAGACCGTTGGAGACCGTCACGTCGTCGAGGACGGTGGTCGTCGAACCGTCGGGGTCCAGGCGGTGGACCGCTCCGGCCCCGGGTCGGAGGTCGTAGGCCATGGAACCGCAGTAGAACCGGCCATCGGGATCGCACCCTCCTTCGTTCATGCGGACACGATCATCGCTCCACAGGGGCTCCAGGAGGGTCACCTTCCCGTCCGTGTCCTCGAGGGCGAAGCCGCGTTCGACACCGATCACGGCTCCCCCTTCTCGTCTGGGACGGACCGCGGCGACCACGGTGTCGATGTGGCGCCGCGCCACGGTGCCGTCCGAGGAGAGCGACAACACGTCCCCGGCCAGCATGTCCAACCATCGAAGGCCGCCCCAGGCGGCCGACCAGACCGGTCCCTCACCGTGGTAGGCGAGCGGCTCGGTGACCTGTTCGACCTTCATCGTTGCCGCCTTCCTCCCGAGGGTCCCGTCAGCGAGCTCGGAAATGTCCACGTTGTCCACGTTCTTCTGGGATCGGGGAGGGTTTCGCCCCACGGTCGTAGGGTGATATCGCACCCCACGCTAACTCAGAGTCACACATAAATCACGGATAGCACTTATGGATAGAAGGCGAGACCGTGCCTGCGACGACGGTGGTGCCAGGAGCACTTTGGGCGCCGAGAGTGCTCCTGACACCACCTCGTCGCCCAGGAGCGAAAGGTGGACCGATCGGCACGCCAGGCGATGGCCGGGGCCGGTGTCGGGACCCAGACGGCGGATACGTCGCCGGTCCCACCGAACGGAGTCCGATCCGGCTTCCCGACCCGATACCCGAAGATGGGTCCATGGCAGAGGAAGCGGGCGAGATCACTCTGAGCAAGCAGGATCTCCGTGAGGTCACCGCGTTCGCCGCGGGGTGCGCGGAGACGGTGCTGGGGATATTCGAGGCGGACCGGCCGGACGACCCGCGGCCGCGGGAGGCGATCACCGCGGCGTGGGAGTTCGCTCGAGGCGGGGAACGCGGGAAACGTCTGCGCGACACCGCCTGGGGGGCGATGAGAGCGGGCAGGACCGTGAACATCACGGCCGCGCGCGAGTCGGCGTGGGCGGCGATGGCAGCGGCGGGTGCCGCGTACCTGCACCCCTTGGCCAAGGCCACCCAGGTCAAGCACATTCTCGGAGCGGGTGCGCATGCGGCCAGGGCCGCCGAACTCGCCGCCGGCGACGACCCGAGCGTCGGCATCGCACATATCGGACGAACGGCCCGTCGTGCGACACCCGTCCTCATCGACGTGCTCGGCCGCTTTCCGGCGGCATCCACCGGTGGCGGACGGGTGGGCGAGCTGATCCGCGTGCTGGACGCCGATCTTCGTCGTTGAGTACGGAGGTCACCTGCCGACCTGCGACGATCTTGTGCTCATGGTCGCTCCGAACGTCGTGGCCTTGTACAGGGTCACGGGGAAGGGGTCGAGGCCTCGGAGCCGCGTATGCGCTTGATCGGGACCGGGAGCACACAGACCGGCACCGGAAGCGTCAGGCGGTGGCCGGTGTCGACGGGGACGCCGGTGTCGGGGTCCAGACGTAGGGACGCCAGCGAATCCCCGTTCTGGGCGGCCACCACCAGGTGGTCGGGCTCCTCGCGGTGGCCCCGCACCACGGTGAAGTTGCGCGGCCATGCTCCCTCGGCAGGGACGTTGGCCCTGTGTTCCAGGCGCGCGCCGCCATCGCGAAGCGCGAAGACGGCGATCTGGTCGGCCCCTCTGTTGGACAGGTACACGTGTCCCCCGTGGAGGAGGATCTCCGCGGGGAAGTTGACCCCCGCCGCATCCTCCCCGGTGGCGTGGACGGCGCCGAGGTGCTCGCCGGTGCCGGTGCCGGGGTCCCAGCGCACGACGTGCACCCGCGAGTCGAGTTCGCCCGCCACGTACACGTACTCCCCCGCCACCGCCATGTGGCGGGGTCCGGTTCCCGGTGGCAGCGCGACGACGCCGGTCTGCTCGCCCTCGCGAAGGACGCGCAGTTCATCGGTGCCCAGGTCCGCCACCAGGACGTGGCGTTCGTCGGGGGCGGCGGCGCTGTGCGCGTGCGGACCCTCCTGTCTGTCGGTGACCGGTCCGCTTCCGGTGTGCGCGAGTTCGGTCGAGGCGGTGAAGGCGCCGTCCTCCGACAGTCCGTGGACGCTCACGACGCCGTTGGCGTAGTTGGTCACCACCAACTCGGAGCCGATCGCGAGGACATGGCAGGGTGATCCACCACCGGTGGGGGCCTGGGCCAGTTCGGTGAGGTCGGCGTGGCCGTCGACCCGGAAGGCGGTGACGGTGCCCTCGCCCCGCTCGTTGACCGTGTAGACCGTGGGCGGGTCCTCGCGGAAGGCCAGGAAGGACGGCCCGGACGTGCGCGCGGCCACGCCGCCGTCGGCCATCCGTCCAGTCAGGGGGTCGAACCAGACACGGTGGATACCCTCGCCCTCCCCCGAGGGCTCGGAGTCGGGGGTGTAGGTGCCCACGAGCAGAAGCCGTCGTCCGTCCGCCGAACCGCCCATCGGGGCCCCGCTTTCCTCATGTCCCAGCGCTTTTTCGACACAGTGGTCTACACCACTACAGGCGATGCTACAGGCGGCTCGGGATCTCGTCGGCGCCGGCTCCGTTCCACCCTCGCCGCCCGCACCGGACAGGTGAGGTCGCCAGGACCGTGGAATGAGCCGGGGGCGTCGTCCGTGTCGGACGGCGCCCCCGGACCCGCTCGATGACGACCTACTCGCGGCCGGCGGCCTTGACCGCCCC
>CALGOD010000683.1 GCA_937957845.1 uncultured Nocardiopsis sp. | reverse complement strand
GAAAGATTCTCCTACAAGATTGCTCTTCTATCAATAATTATCATTACCCCACTAAGCACTTCAGCTAGCGCAGCAGCAGTCACAGCAAATTTCCCTACAGAAAGTCTTGAATCTCTTGGCCACGCAACCGGAAATGCCCAGCATTCTATTGACTTAATTGCAGAAGTAAACCAAGCAGAGAGAGACGAATCCAACGCATTTCTATCGGTAATATGGAGCATTGAAAACGACGGACAAGACCGGTCAGTCCTGACATGGCTTTCCAACTCGACTTATATATATGGAGGATCCCATTTCTCTGGCATAACTATCACAAGCCCAGAAACAGGACATAAATACTACCCCATCATGGATAGCGAGGGATTCTGCCTCTGCTCCGGAAACACATCAAATAATATTAAAAATGGATTGAACCCTGGGGATAAAATTTCCTATTGGTCAACCTACTCTGTTCCGAGTGATGCAAAAACTCTGACCGTTGAGATCCCAGGGTTCGACCCCATCGAGGACATCCCCATCTCCTGAGACTCCCCCACACCCACCCACAGGAGGCGGCATTGCCCACCTCTCACCAGCCTCACCACCCCCGCTCAGAGGTCACCCCTCGGTCCGCCTCCGCCGGACCATCCCGCGCCGGGCCGTCCCGATCTCGAGGCCGCGTCCGAACCGACCGTGTCCTCTCCCTACTGCGTCCCGCCTGTGGGCCCGCCAAGGACCGGGGCGCGGCGTTCGTCGAAATGGCCGCGGTCACCATCCTGGTCGCGGCGATCATGGTCGCGGTCTACCAACTCGAACTCAGCCGCACCTTCAACAACGGGGTTCGGCAGATGGTCTGCCTTGTCGAAGGGCCGGGCTGCGGGGAGCAGACCTGGGTGGACGCCGACAGGCCGGAGGAGCCCGAGGAGTACGAGTGGGGCAGCGGTAACTCCAACGCCCTGGAGAACGAGTCCCTCGCCATGAGCAGGGCCGCGCAGCGGGAATGGACCGACACCGAGTGGGGGTGTCTGAAGAACCTGTGGAGCGCCATCTCCCACTGGGATCACACCCTCGTCAACCCCACGACCGGCGAGCACGGCATCTCCGGTTTCAATCCGGCCCGGCACGGTTCCATGCCCTCCGGCTTCGCTGAGAGTGCTTCCGTCCAGATCGACTGGGGGCTGGACCACATCGCCCAAGTGCACGGCACCCCCTGCGTCGCCTGGGCCTACTGGGAGGACACCCGCACCTACTGATGGCTCCCTGACGGGTCCCGCGACGATCGGCGCCGTCACTCCCACACCCCTTCTCCGAACATCCGCGACACGCCTACACGAACCCCACCCCCGGCTTCGGGCGTGTCGCCTTCGCGGCGCGTGAAAGTTCCGCAAAAGAACCACAGAGCATGGTAAATCTTCGGGACTCATCAGACATATAGGGCATTTCTGTCTAGGCGATGTCCATAGCCTGCTCGTTCTTCTCCCGCTTTCGCCCCTTCTTCCGGGGTCTGGGGAGCGGCGGGAAGCGGGCAGCGCCGCCGCTTCGGCCACGGGGCGGTGCCGAGACCACGGGGGCTCTGTGAAGATCGCCTATCTGATCCACGACATGTACGGCATCGGCGGGACCATCCGTACCGTCGCCAATCAGGCGGCGGCGTTGTCGGCACGACACGAGGTCGAGATCGTCTCGGTGTTCCGCCATCGCGAGAATCCCGCCCTTCCGGTACCCGAGCAGGTACGCCTGATCCCCCTCGTCGACGTGCGCGACCACGACGAGTCCCACGGCACCGGGGCCGGGGGGCGTCCGCTCTACGAGGGCGACAGGAGGGCCGGTGTGCCTCCGCTGCTCTACCCGGAGGAGGACACACGCGGCCCCGACCACAGTCGCCTGACCGACGAGCGGCTGGAGAGGTATCTGGCCACCACCGACGCCGACGTGATCGTGGGAACCCGGCCGGGGCTGAACGTGGTGATCGCCCGGGCCGCCCCTGCACACGCGTTGAAAGTGGGACAGGAGCATCTGACCTACGAACAGCACCATGAGGCGCTGCGCCGCGTGATGGAGGCCGAGTACCCGCACCTGGACGCCTTCGTGACGGTGACCGAGGCCGACGCGCGCACCTACCGTCGGCGAATGTCGCTGCCGGGGGTGCACGTGTCGTCCATCCCCAACTCGGTGCCCGCACCGCCCTTCACCGCCAACGGCCACAACACGCACACCATCGTCTCCGCCGGAAGGCTCGCGCCCAGCAAGCGCCACGACCTGCTGGTCCAGGCGTTCTCCATGGTCAGCGACGAGTTCCCCGACTGGACCCTGCGCATCTACGGACGTGGTGGTCGACGTGCCGCGTTGGCCAAAATGGTGGATTCCCTCGGGTTGCAGGACCGTGTGTGGCTGATGGGGGCCCACCCGCGCGTGGAGGAGGTCTGGGCGCAGGGGGCGTTCGCGGCCACCACCTCCAGCGAGGAGCCGTTCGGGATGACGATCGTCGAGGCCATGCGGTCGGGTCTGCCGGTGGTGAGCACCGACTGCCCTCACGGGCCGGCCTCGATCATCCACGACCATGAGGACGGGCTGCTGGTGCCCAACAGGTCGGTCTCGGGGATCGCCGAGGGCCTGGCCGAGTTGATGGCCGACGACGGGCTCCGCCGCCGCATGTCGTCCGCGGCCCTGGTGGACTCCGAGAGGTTCGATCCCGCCAACGTGGTCCTCCAGCACGAGAAGCTGTTCTCCGACCTGAGCGGCCGGTCGCTTCCCCCGCCGGGACCGTCGGTGCCCGTGCCCCGCCCCGAACCCCCCGCCTCCTGTCGGGTGAGCGCGGGCGCTGACGGGACCGTGGCGCTGTCCTTCCCCGACCCTCCCGACGCGGTGGCGCTCGTCGGCTCCGGGCAGAGGGTGGAGCTGGCCGTGGGGCCGGACGGGAACGTGGTCGTGGACGCCTCGCGCGAGGGTCTGGCCCCGCGTACATGGGAGGTGCTGCGTGTCGACGGCTCCGAGGAAGGGCCCGTGCGCGACGTGGAGATCCACCAGCACGGATATCCGCTCACGCCCGAGGACGTCGAACGGCTGGCCCTGGTGGTGCCCGCCCGGTCGGCCAAGGGCGAGCTGGTCCTGCACGCGCGCCGGTCGGATCACCACGCGGAGGTGGAGAGCGTGGAGTCCGAGAACGGGCGGATCACCGTTCGAGGACGGGTGCTGGGGCGGCGTGTCCCGGACGCCGACGCGCGCATGGTGGTGCGCATGCGCACCTCACGCGACACCCGGAGGGAGTTCCCCGCGCCGGTGGAGGGCGACGGCCACTTCACCACGGTCATCGATCCCGCGACCGTGGTCCGTGGCCGGGAGGGGGAGTCGGAGAAGTGGGAGCTGCGCCTGGTCCTCTCCGACGGAGACGAATGCACGGTGGGACGCCACCTGGCCGGGGTCGTGGGGTACAAGAAGATCATCCGGTACCCCGCCCAGAAGGTGCGTCCCGAGCACGGTTCAGGTTCGCGGGTGCGCCCCTACTACACCGTCAACGACCGTCTGGGGCTGCAGACGTCTCCGCTGGCGCCGGCGCTGGAGGTGAGCGAGGGGATCGGAAGAGCACACGTCTGAACTCCAGTCACAAGACGGAATCTCGTA
>CALGOD010000682.1 GCA_937957845.1 uncultured Nocardiopsis sp. | reverse complement strand
TGAACCAAGGCCGACCGGGCCGCGAGGCACGCCCGTCGTGCCGAGCGGCCCGAGACGGCCCTGAGCGGGACCAGGGCCCGGACCTGCTTCTCGACCTCGGCGTCCGAGCTCTGCCCACGGCCATGGTCCGTCCCGCCCCTCTTCGACGCGGGCCGGCCGGTCCACCCGCGGTTCGCGGCCGTCCGGCCAGGTCAGGAAGGTGCGATGGTCCCAACGTGGCGGGCGTGATGGGGCGACGATCCAGGCGCGCGACCGGATCCTCAGGGCCCGGCCGGGGTGACCTCGAAGGTGGGGGAGAACCTGAGGGTCGTGGAGGAGGACGCCACCTGGCCCCTGAACAGGCCCCCGACCCAGGTCGCGGCGGTGTTCCGGGTGGGCGAAGGGAAGGTGACCGTCGTTCTTCGACTGCCCGATCGGGGATCGGCGCTGGACCGGGCGCGTGTCCATCACGCACTGGCGGCCACCGTATGAGCGGCCTGGGACGGACGTTGTCCGCGTTCGTCCGTCACCGGTCGCGCGGATCGCGGGCGGACGGCTCGGGGATCGCGGAGCGAGGTCGGCTCGTGTTCGTCACCGAGGCCGTCCACTCCCTGACGCGGAGAGGGAGGCCGGCGACGGTCGACACCGTCGCCCACGAGATCGGCATCGACCAGAGCGGGTCCTGGCGGCTGCTCAGGGACGCGGCGGAGGCCGGGTACCCGATCCCGCGGACATCGGAGGCGGACGGCCGTCGCCGTCGGGCCTCGGTCACCCCGACCGGTGACCCCGTGGTGGAACAGGCCCATGACCGGCAGGAGCGGGTCTTCACCCGACTGACGGAGGGCTGGAGCGGACAACGGCGCCGCGAGTTCCGGCAGGCGATGGCGGACCTGCTCGACCGATCTCACACGCTGGACGTATGACCCACGCCGAAGTTCCACGGGGAGCCGCGATCACGCCGGGAGGGTTCCACGGCCATCGGCCTGGCGAAGTCCGCGAGGGGTTTCGTACGCGGTGGACCCCCACCGCCTGGGAAGCGGTCGGAGAAGACGCCCGGAGTGACACCGGGCAAGGGCGTGGGAATGTGCCCGACGGGTGCGTCCGCACGGACGCACCCGTCACGGATCAGCGCTGGGGAGACTTGATGACCGCCGCGAGGATCCCGACGGCGAGCATCATCGTCAGCCCCACGACCATCAGCACGGCGGCAGCGGTTCCGACCATGGTGTTTCCTTCGCACTCGTTGTTCCCGGGCACCTCACCGGGCGCCCGTCGCGCCGGTGCCGCCCGGGGACCGGGAGCGACGCGTATCTCGGGGATCACCCTATCGGTGCCCTGACCGGACAGCGTGCCGGGTACCTGCCGAAACGGAGTGGCCGCCGACACACCACACCACCTCCCCGGAGGGCATGCGGGCACGCAGGTGTGCGCGTGTTCCCGCACCGCCGTTTCGGGGGTCACCACTGCTCCCAGGTCCGCTGATAGGTCCGCGCCAGCCAGTGGTCGGCCCAGGCCGTGTCGGGCTCCTCGGGAAGGTCGGAGGTCTCGCACAGCGAGACCAGTCGCCGTTCCAGCTCGCTCACCCGGTCCAGGGCCTCGGTGCGGCTGTGTTCACCGCGCCGGAGTTCCCGCAGCCAGGTGCGGTCGGGCTCGGGTATGGGCAGGGTCAGCCGTCCGGTCTCCAGCAGCTCCACGCCCTGCAGTCCCAGACGGACCATGTGATAGGCGAACTTGGTGTCGAAGCCGTACCTTTCGACGAGCTCGGGCCGGTTGCTGTGTCGGCCGCCGCGCGGCCCCTCCATGCGGTCGCGCTGGGCGCGCAGGTAACCGAGAAAACGTTCACCCGCTCTGCGCGAGACCAGACGATGGGACTGGGCACGCAGGTCGTGGCCGGTGGGGGTGGCGGAGACGATCTCCTCCTCCGGTACGAACAGGAGCAGCAGAACGGTGGGGTTGCCCTCCAGGGCCAACCGCATCCACTTGCGCAGTGAGTAAACGGTCAGGTCCAGGTCTCCCGGCCCCGAACGGGAGTGCTCGGGTCGGGTGCGATGGACGTACTGCTCGAAGGAACGCAGTCCGATCACGTACTCGGGCGGTTCGACGCAGACGCCCATCTCGTCGCGGTCGTTCTGGCCCTGGACGGTGACGCCGTGGACGCCGGAGCCCACCTGACAGCGCAGGATGGTCCCCTTCTCCGCGATCCGTGCGAACTCGGGGCTGGAGTGCTTCAATCGTGGCTCCTGTCCGGGTGGTGGATGT
>CALGOD010000681.1 GCA_937957845.1 uncultured Nocardiopsis sp. | reverse complement strand
TCGAGGTCCTCCTCGCCGACTACGGGCTCGAGGTACTCTGCCGGGTCACCGAGCCCTTCGGGGAGTGCGGCGAGGAGTTCTCCGTCTTCAACAGCATCGTCGGCAGGGTGTTCGGCGCACAGGCGACCTTCGTCGAGGACGACCTCGCCTCCGGGACGGAGGTCGTCCACCTGCCGGTGAGCGCGCGTGGGGACAGGCTGGGCGTCCTCGTGGTCGGGGTGAAGGCGGGCACCTCCTCGGAGGAGACGATCGTCGACCTGGAGCACGTCGCCACCGCCTTCGGCCACGAGCTCCTCGTGGCCGAACGGGACACGGACGTCTACCGTTCGCTGCGCCGCAGGGACCGTCTCACGCTGGCGGCGGAGGTGCAGTGGGACCTCCTGCCGGGCAGGGCCTACGAATGTCCCGAGTACAGCGTCGGGGCCCATCTCGAACCCGCCTACGCGATAAGGGGCGACAACTTCGACTGGTCGGCCGAGCCGGATCGGCTCCACCTCAGCATCACCAACGGCATGGGCGAGGGCATCGAGGCCTCGCTCCTGACCGGCCTGGCCGTCAACGCCCTGCGCAACGCCCGTCGAGGCGGGTTGTCCCTGGCCGACCAGGTCGCTCTGGCGGACAAGGCCGTGTACGCCCAGTATCGCGGGAAGCGCCATCTGGACGTCCTCATGCTCGACTTCGACCTGGAGACGGGGCAGGTGGAGGTGGTCGACGCCGGCTCCCCGCGCATGTACCTCTTCCGGGATGACCGCGTCGTCCAGTTGCCGTTCGAGCCGCAACTGCCCCTCGGCATGGCCGAGGACAGCGTCTACACCACGCAGAGCTTCAAGGTCGAACTCGGGGACCGCCTGGTCTTCGTCAGCGACGGCGTTTTCGACGCTCCCGGCGATACGGAGGAGAGTTTCGGCGACAGGGCCCTGGCCAAGGCGATTCTGGCGACCAGACTTCTGCCCAGTGTCTCGGTCCCCCAGGAGGTGCTGCGTCACCTGTCCACCTACCAGGGTGGACGGGAGGCGGTCGACGACGCGCTCGTGCTCTGTCTCGACTGGCGGGGCCGATCCTGAGCCGGGGTTTCGGTCACACGGTGACGGAACAAGCGGGTGTGCGCAGTATGTTTGCGAGTGGGTCGGGCTCGGATACGTCCTCGCGTCGTTCGTCCCTCGTCGGCACCCGAACCGTGTTCGTATCCTCTGTGCGTGCACGTCCCTTCTGGTAGACAGTTGCCAGACGGCAAATGATCGTGTCACCGAATTGACTCCACGAACAAGAGGAGACGTATGACTTACGGACCACCTGACTCCGACGCCGCCGGAGCGGAGGCCGTGGCCGGTCTCCTCCGGCGTCGCAGGGAACAGATCGCGCAACGCTGGGCGGATCTCCCCCTCTTCCAGGCGGTGTTCACCGTCACACGGGAGGAGGCCGTCGAAGCCTGTTACTCGGTCATCGACTCCCTGGCGGTGGTCGCCGAGAGCGGGCGGGTGGAGGATCTGGACGCTCCGGGTTTCGATCCCATCCAACGGCAGCTCTCCGCGATGACCGCCTCGCGTGCGAGGGCGGGTCTGTCCACCAGTCAGGTCGACCGTGAGGTCAGCGCCCTGCGTGACGCGGCATGGGATCTGTTGGACGCGGAGACGGTCGAACTCGGCGTGGAGGACACCGGCGAGGCCCGGGTGCACCTCGTCACACTGTTCGGCACCCTGCGGGTCGTGGTCATCGAGGCCATGCTCCAGGAGAACCAGGAGATCATCCTGCGCCAGCGGCAACAGCTGCTGGAGATGGCGACACCGGTCATCAAGCTCTGGGACCGTCTCGTGGCGGTACCCCTCATCGGCATGCTCGACAGCGCGCGCAGCCAGGTGGTGATGGAGAACCTGCTGGAGGCGATCGTGGAGCACAAGGCGACCATCGCCATCCTCGACATCACCGGTGTGCCGACGGTGGACTCACTCGTCGCTCAGCACCTGATGAAGACCGTCGCCTCGGCACGGCTCATGGGCGCGGAGTGCGTGATCTCGGGGATCCGTCCCGCCATCGCCCAGACCATCGTCCAGCTGGGGCTCGATCTGAGTTCGGTCACCACCCGTGCCACCCTCGCCGACGCCCTGCAGTGGGCCCTGGGCCGTGACCAGCGTGGGGAACTGCCGGCCCGAGGCCATCTCTGAGAAAGGACCGGACGGACACATGCCAGGTGCGTCTTCCATCCCCGTGCTCGACTTCGGCGGGCTGTTGCTCGTCAGCATCCAGGGTGAACTCCCCGATGACGCAGCCGTCTCCCTCCAGGAGGACATCACCGACGCGGTGGTGCGGACCGGTTCGCGCGGAGTCATCATCGACATCAGTTCGCTCGACATGGTCGACTCCTTCCTCGCCCGCGTCCTGGCGGAGATCGCCGCGTCCTCGCGCCTGCTCGCGGCCAGAACGGTCCTGGTGGGTATGCGCCCCGCGGTGGCCATCACCCTGGTCGAGCTGGGGCTGTCCCTACCGGGCATGGACACCGCCCGCACCATCACCGACGCGGCGGCGGACTTCGGGGTCACCATTGCCGACACGGTCCAGGAGGAACGGAACACGACATGAGCCAGACCTCCGCGGAACCGATACGGTTGCCCATCCGCAAGGACACCGATCTCACCGCGGTCCGCCAGCATGTGCGTGCACTCGCGCAGCGGCTCGGATTCGGACTGGTACAGCAGACCAAGCTCGTGACGGCCGCCAGCGAGCTGGCCCGCAACACCCTTCTCCACGGTGGTGGGGGAGTGGCGCAGATCAGCCTCGTCCACGGTGAGAGGGGCCAAGGGCTGTCTGTGAGCTTCGTCGACTCCGGCCCCGGCATCCCGGACGTGGGGCTGGCTCTGAGCGACGGCTACTCCACGGCGGGCGGGTTGGGCATGGGCTTGAGCGGCTCACGAAGGCTCGTGCACGACTTCGACCTCAGGAGCGATCCTGGGGGCGGTACGGAGGTCACGATCACCTGCTGGGCCGACTCCCTTCGGCGCGGGTTCCGATGACCAGGGTCTGGGAGCTGAACGTCACCGACGCCACGCTCGTGTCGCACGCCGCGCGGATGGCGGGGAACGCCGCGCGGTCGGTCGGCCTGGACGAGGTGAGGGCGGCCGCCGTCGCCCTCACCGCCTCCGAGCTGGCGACCAACATGTGCAGGTACGCGGCCGGAGGGCGGTTCGTGGCCGAGGAGGTCCGGGACCCCTGGGGGACGTCGCGGGCCCTGCAGATACTCGCCCTGGACCACGGCCCCGGCATCCCCGACGTGGAGCGGGCCATGAGCGACGGCTTCTCCACCGTCGACTCGCTGGGCACCGGGCTCGGTGCCTGCGGAAGGGCCGCCGACTTCTTCGAGGTGCAGAGCACTCCCGGACGAGGGACGGTCGCCCTGGCCAGGTTCGCACGTCCCTCCGACCGCGCGCTGTTCGAGAGACGGGTGGCGGTCGGAGGGGTGCACGTACCCCTGGGCGGTCAAGAGGACTCCGGGGACGCCCTGGCCTTTCGCAGCGGTGGCGGAAGCCGCATGGTCATGCTCGCGGACGGTCTCGGGCACGGAGAGGCCGCGGCCGAGGCCTCGGCCCTGGCCGCGCGGTACGTGACGGAGAACGGTCAGCACTCCCCGGCCACGCTGCTGCGGGGTATGCACGCGGCGCTGCGACGCACACGCGGGGTCGCCGTCGCACTCGCGGAGGTGGACGACTCGCGGCAGCGCCTCACCTTCTGTGGGATCGGCAACATCGGTGCCCGCCTGTACCGTGGCGGACGTTGGGAGACTCTGCTCTCCAGTCCGGGAATCGTGGGGGCCTTCACCCTGCGTACACCGGTCCCGGTCCTACGTGACTGGACCCCGGGGGACATGCTCGTCCTGCACAGTGACGGTCTGCCGAGCCGGTGGAGTCCCGAGGGAACGGAGCTCTTGCACGACCACGACGCGGCGGTCATCGCCGCCGCCCTGTTCCGGGACTCCGGAAGCGCGGCACGGCCTCTGCGCGACGACACCTGCGTCGCGGTCGTCAAGCACACTGTGCGGGAAGAAGGGGAGGAGGGGGCGGTCCTTGCTCGAACTGCGAGTCCGAACCGTCGCTGACGTGGCTCTGGCCGTCGCGGCCGCGGCGCGTGTGTTCGACGTCGCCTGTGTCGCTTCGGAGACCGTGCTGGAGTGCCTGGACGCCTTCTCCTCACGCGCGCTGCGCGAGATCGAGGCCGGCGGATCGGCCGTGTTGGTCCTGGAACGCTCCGAGGACGCGCACGCGCTGCGGACGGGGGTCCGTGACGGCTCGGGCGAGAGCATGTGGGCTTCCACGATCACCCTCGCCGAGCCCCTCGACCGCCCTCTCGGCGGGCTCGTCGGCTCCATCGACCACGTGGAACTGCTGGCCACGGAACTGCTGCGCGCCCTCGACAGGGGCGGTTCGGCGGCCGCGGCCGCGAACGAACGCGCACGCGCGCTGGAGAGCCTCCAACGCGAACTGGAGGAGACCAACCAGGGAGTGCTCGCGCTGCACGCCGAACTCGCCGAGGCCAGTGACGAGCAGAGGAGACTGCTGGCGGCGGAGAGGGCGGCCCGGAACGAGGCGGAGGCCGCGCGCAACAGGTTGACCTTCCTGTCCTGGGCCAGTGCGCGGCTACTGGCCTCCCTGAACCAGACGGAGATCTCCTCCTTCCTGCGCGAGTTCCTCATCCCTCGGCACGCGGAGGACGTGCAGGTGTGGCACTCGGACGTGGAGGGGGAACTGTGCGGGCCCGAGGACGTCGACCAGACCCCTCCGGAGACCGTACTGCGGGCCGCGTCCAGCCGACGGCCCGTGGACGCCTTGAGCGAGGAGGGCCATCTGGGTCTGCCCCTGCTCACGGGCACCGAGCTGATCGGTGTGCTGCTGCTGCGGCGCACGGATGAGCTGGACCCCGACGACGGGGTCATGTTGGTCGAACTCTCGCGCAGGGTGGCCGTGTCACTGGACAACGCGCGCCGCTTCGAGCAGGAGCGCGACACGGCGGCCACCCTCCAACGCGCCATGCTCACCGACCTGCCCCGCACCCCGGGTATGGAGATGACCGCCCGCTACCTTCCCGCCACACGGGGGATGAACGTGGGCGGCGACTGGTACGACGTCTTCCCCTTGGGGGACGGCGAGTTCATCGGCGTGGTGGGCGACGTCACCGGGCACGGTATCCATGCCGCCGTCATGATGGGGCAACTGCGTACGGCTCTGCGCGCGTACGCGCTGGAGGAGCGGAGTCCGGCCGCGCTCCTGGGGCGGCTGCACCGTCTCCTGGACCACCTCGAACCGGATCTGTTCGCGACCGCGGTGATCGTGCGCTTCCGCCCGGGGAACCCGGAGGTGGTCATGGCCAGCGCGGGCCACCCTCCGCCGCTGTGGCGGGACGGCGGCGGAAGGGCCAGGGCCGTGGAACTCCCGCACGGAGGGATGCTCGGTCTGCCGGTGGACCTGGTCCACACCGACCACACCGTCGCGCTGCCGCCCGGTTCCGCCCTGCTGCTGTACACGGACGGTCTCGTCGAACGACGGGGCGAGTCCATCGACGACGGGATCGACCGTCTGCTGGAGGGTTTCAGCGGACCCCCGTACTGGGACGACGGTCCGGAGAAGGCGGCGGACGACCTGCTGGACGCCATGGTCAAGTACCAGGACTGCGACGACGACGTGTGCCTGCTGGTCTTCCTCGCCTCCGCGGGTACCGAGACCGGTGACGGCTGAGCGGCGCCCCGTCCCACGGTTCGGTGCCCCCGTGGGAAGGCGCGACGGTCTCCTTCGGACACGTCGGGCCGGGCACCTCGGGGTGCCCGGCCCTCGTCCGCGAAGGCGGGATCAGAGCTCGGTGAAGACCTCTTCGTGCTCAAGGCGCGGCAGACGGTCGAACCATGCGTCGGAGCTCGGCTTGCCGATGTTCATGACCACGAGGGGGCGGAGCGGGGAGTCCTCGCCGAAGAACTCCTTGCGGACGCCCTCGGCGTCGAACCCGGTCATCGGTCCGGCGGCGAGACCGGCGGCGCGCACACCCACGATCAGGTAGGCGATCTGTAGGTAGGCGTTCTGTTCCGCCATGGACGCGCGGGCCTCGGCGGGCATCGCGGCGAAGTCCTCACGGGCGTCCGGTGCGATCGGGAAGGTCTTCGGGAAGTGCTCGTGGAAGTCGGAGTCCGCGGACAGGATCAGCGTCAGCGGGGCCGTGGAGGTCTTCGGGGCGTTGTTGCCCGACATGTGCGACACCAGGCGCTCACGGGCCTCGCGGGAGCGGACCACGGTGACCCTCAGGGGCTGGTTGTTCATGGCCGTGGGCCCGTACTTGACCAGGTCGTGGATCGCACGTACCTGTTCCTCGCTCACCGGCTCGTCGGTGAAGCCGTTGGCGGTGCGGGCGTCACGGAACAGGAGATCCTGGGCCGCCTTGTCGAGAACCAGCGCGTCAGTCATGTGCTTCCTCGGTCGTGATCGTGGTGGGCCGAATATCGGTTTTGTTCCGACATGACCCACAACATTCCTTGTCGAGGAAGATATTTCCCAAGCCACTAAATGTGGGGTCAATCACCCACGGGTGTGGGCCGGTCCCCGCTCGGCTCCGTGACCACGGGGAGCGTGCCGGCGGCCTCCTCCACCCAGGTCTCCAGTCGCCTGACGAACATGCGGGCCTGGACGGGCCAGTGGAAGGACGTGCGCGCGATCTGGTGGCCGGTGCGTGCCATCTGCCGCCGCAGCTCGTCGTCCCCGCGCAGCCGTAGCACGGCCTCCGTCGCCGCCGGGACGTCGCCGAACGGTACGACCATGCCCGTCGGACCCTCCGGGCGGTCCGCCACCAGGGCCCGCGCCAGGGGGTTGGGCGTGGTCACCACCGGCAGGCCGTGCGCCATGTACTCCACGACCTTCGTCGGCATCGAGTGCCTGTAGTTCGGTGTGTCGTGCAGCAGGCTCAGGCCCGCCGTGGCGCCCGCGCACATCCGCAGGGCCCTGTCGTTGGGGACGAACCCGTACCAGTGCAGCACGCCCTCGCGCTGGGCCTCGCGTAGCAGTGGTCGCACGCCGGGGTCGGCGCCACCGATGATCTCCAGCCGTACCCCGTGCGGGCGCAGCGCGCGCCCCAGTTCCACCATCTCGCGCGCACCGCGCGCCTGCGACACCTGGCCCAGGTAGACGATCCGGTCCTTCCCCGGTTCGCGGGCCGGGGTCCGGGGGACCTCGGTCGTGTTGGGCACCACGGGGTGCTCACGTCGGAACCGGGAACGGTACCCCTCCTCCGCGAGCAGGAGCCGTATCCGGCGCTCCGCGTACCGTTCGACGGAGCGCACGACGGCGCCCAGCGGACGGCGGAGCGGCCCCGGCACCCATGTCTTGGTGAGAAGGGCCGAGGCCGTGTCCTCGTGCACGTCCCACACCGTCACCGGGCGACCGGAGGGCAGCACCAGCAGAAGTTCGGGGTCGTGGAGGAGCAACAGGTCGGACGAGGGGGCGTGTTCGGCGAGTACCGTACGCGCCGCGCGCAGTGAGGGCAGACGTTCCCTGCCGGAGGCGCGCGGTACGTCGATCGAGCGCAGTTCCTTCCAGGGGGTCACCCCGCAGTCGCGGAACGGCGCGACGTAGGTCACCGTGTGCCCGGCGTCCAGCAACGCGCGGATCTGCCGGTGCAGGATCCGGGCGTCCTCGGGATGGTGCACGACCGTGGCCACAAGTGCGCGCATCTCGTTCACCTACCTGTGTCACCGCATGGGCCCTTTGTGGTGATCTGTCCCAATCATCCACTTTCGGGGGTCGTATGGTTCTTCCGACACGCTAGGCGGCGAGAAAGACGTCGCGAGGAAACCCGGGTGGCCGGGTGGGGTGCGGTGGGTGAACCTTCGCCCAGGAAGGGGTGAACACGACAAGGCACGCCGACGGATGGATATCGGCGTGCCGGTGGGCGGGCCCGAGGCCCGGTCGTTTCACAGGACCTGGAGGCCCTCCCGCGGTACGTGGCGCCGGACCTGCTCGGGCAGTGCGGGGCCCGCGTCGGTCTCCGGGTCGGGACGGCGCAGCACGCCCCGGGTGTCCAGGAGCAGGCGCGCGTACTCCTCCAGTCGCTTGGGTCGGTACTCGCTGTGGTCCGTGAGCAGGATGGTCAGATCGGCGTCGGCCAGTGCCCGTTCCAGATCGGTGGAACGGGGGATGTCCACCCCGTCCACCTGCCAGGACTCCACGTGCGGGTCGTGGTAGGTGAGCGTGGCCCCCTTGGCGGCCAGCTTGCGCGCGACCGGCCGTGCCGGGGACTCGCGCTGGTCGGCGATGTCGGCCTTGTAGGTCACTCCGAGCAGCAGCACGTTGGAGCGGGACAGGGCCAGTCCGGACTCGTTGAGCAGTTCCTGAGCCCGCTGGGTCACGTACGCGGGCATCCGACCGTTGATCTCCTGGGCCAGCTCCACGAACCGGAACGGATACCCCAGGGTCTTGACCTTGTACGACAGGTAGTTCGGGTCGATGGGGATGCAGTGGCCGCCCACGCCCGGCCCCGGATAGAAGGCCTGGAATCCGAAGGGCTTGGTGGCCGCCGCCGCGATGGAGTCCCACAGGTCGATGCCCAGTTCCTGGCAGAAGACGGCCATCTCGTTGACCAGGGCGATGTTGACGTGCCGGTAGGTGTTCTCCAGCAGCTTGGCCATCTCCGCCTCGCGCGTGCCGCGTGCCCGCACCACCGTGTTCACGAAGGCGGAGTAGAAGTTCGCCGCCGCCTCCCCGCAGTCGTGGGTGAGACCGCCGACCACCTTGGGGGTGTTGGCCACACCGTAGGTCGGGTTGCCGGGGTCGATGCGTTCGGGAGAGAAGGCCAGGTGGAAGTCGGCGCCCGCGACCAGGCCGGACTCCTCCAGCAGCGGTCGCACCACCTCCTCGGTGGTGCCGGGGTAGGTGGTCGACTCCAGGATGACCAGGGTGCCCGGCTGCAGTTGCGCGGCGATGGACCGGGCCGCGGAGGTGACCGCGTTCAGGTCCGGCCCTCCCTCGGGCGACAACGGTGTGGGCACACAGACCACGATGGTGCGTGCGGTGGTGAGACACGCGGGGTCCGTGGTCGCGGTGAAACCGCGGTCCAACATCCCGCGGACGTCCTCCGAGGAGAGGTCGTCGACGTGGGACACCGCGTTGTTGAGCCCGTTGACGACGTGGGCGCTCACATCGAGGCCGGTGACCTTCAGTCCCGCGGACACGGCTGCGGCCGCCAGGGGCAGGCCGACATAGCCGAGGCCGAGGACGACGAGATCGCCGACAGCGCTGACTGGCTGCTGGGAAACAGGTGCTGGGTTAGAGGCTGCGGCATCCACTTCGTGGTCACACTCGCATTCATTTCGTGAACGGGCGTAAATAGCAGGGATTGCCATTGCTCAGTGCGTTGGACGTCCGAGTGTAGACAGACGTTGTCCCTGGTTACGGATGTTGGCCTGATTCGGTCATTTCTTGAATCAGAACCCGATACGCCTGGTTGTAGCGGTATGCGGCCTTGGCCCAGGTGCGGTGCGCGCCGACAAGGCTGCGACCTGCACTGCCGTAGGAAGCCCGCTTTTCATTACTGTAAGCGAGTTTTGTCAGGACATCGGCTAGGCTTGCCGATTCGCCCGCAGGAATTAACTCTCCTGTCACTCCTGGTTCCACGATCTCTCGCAACGCGGGAAGATCACTGGCGACCACGGGAAGTCCGCCCGCCATGGCCTCCACGGGTTTGAGCGGAGTCACCGCACGGCACACCCTCTCATCCCGCCGGGGTACGGCGAACACGTCCATCGCGGCGTGGTGTTCGCGTACACGGTCGGCGGGGACCCGGCCGGTGAAGTGCGCGGCTCCACCCAGTCCCAGAGAGGACGCCAGGGAGCGCAGCGCGGGCAGTTCGGGTCCGTCCCCCACCACAAGGGCGTGCGCGGGCTCGCCCCGTTCGCGCATCAGGGCGACCGACTCCAAGAGTGTGTCCAGACCCTCGTAGCCGAAGCAGCTGGTGGTGGTGCCCACCACGAACTCCTCCGCACCGATGCCCCACCGCGCACGCACCCCCGCACCGGAGGGCAGGGGTTCCAGGAAGGAGGGGTCCACGGCGTTGGGGACCACCATCAGACGCTCTGCCGCCACTCCCCGTGCCTCGATGTCCGCGCGCATCGTCTCGCCCAGCGTCACGACCAGGTCGGCGGCCAGCATGCATGCCGTCTCGTTCGCACGCTCGGCTCGGTAGAAGGCGTCCTCCACGCTGCGCGAGGGGTCGCGTGACAACCACGACTCCTCCAGGAAGCCCCGCACCTCGTACACCACCGGCAGGCCGAACCTACGGCCCAGCTCCAGGGCCAGACGGGCGTTGTGGTGGTTGCTCGCCGCGTGGAGAACCTGCGGACGCAGCTCCTCCACGAGTGCGGACGCCATCCGTGTCCCCACCTCCAGTTCCCGTGCGGAGTCGGCGGGCGCCGTCCACGGGATCAGTCGGTGGTAGGGGACGTCGTCCAGGCACACCGACGTTCGCGGGTCCTGGACGCCTTTGGTGAGCGGATAGCCCACCCGCGTGACCACGTGAACGTCCATCCCGGCCCGGCGCTGGGCCACCGCGATCCGGTGGGTGCGCTGTGTGTAGCCGGCGTTGGTGTGCGGCAGGGCGTTGGTCACCAGATGCAGGACCCGTGGTGCCGTCTCGGGTCGGGGCCGGTCCCCATCCGCCCGCCGCCGTTCACCGGTGTGGATCTTCGGTCGCCGAGCGTTCACCGTGTCGTCGGGTCGCGTTCGGGCATTGCGGGTTAACGTGATCCCGTGATGGTCAGGCGATACGGACAAGGGTGCGGGAGCGGCGACGGCGCGTCCCGTGGCCAGAGCCGTCCGATGTTCCGCGGACCTTCGGAGAGCACCCTCCGGGAGGAGTTCGACCAGTTCGCGGGCGGTCCTCGCGTCCCCCGCCGCAAGGCATGCGGACACCAGACGACCCACCCGGCGGGGAGGGGCGCCGCTCGCCGCGGTCAGAACCGCCTCACGGGCGTCGTCGCGTCTGCCCTGATCCCACAGGGCGTAGGCGCGTGCCCCGCCTCCGGCACGGGAGGCGAGGGAGCGCACCGTGCGTCGCGCCGGGCCGGGCATCAGCCGCAGCGCGAGCAGGGGCAGGCGGGCCGGATCGGACCGAAGATGCCGCCAGGCCAACGACAGGGTGAACGTCACCGCCCGTGGCCAACGGGTGCGTGGGCGCGGAACCTGGGTTACGAAAGCTCGGGTGTCATGCACGGTCAGTCACACAACCACGCCGACATGACCATGTGGTGACACCACGGCGACACGGACGGGACGGCTCAGGCAAAGAAAACCACCGGACCGCACCAGCCCCGTCGGTGGCGACGGGAACACCACCTCGACAGAAGGAAACGTGAAAGTCGTGGCAACGAGCGCTCCCCTGGGGAGCCAGGACACCGGGATCGTGCACGTCGTCGGAGCACGGCCCAACTTCGTCAAGGCCGCGCCCGTCGTCTCCGCCCTGCGTGGGCGCGGGGCCCACCAGTCGGTCGTGCACACCGGGCAGCACTACGACGACCGCATGTCCGCCGTGTTCTTCCGCGATCTGAACCTGCCCACCCCCGACGTCGACCTCGGGGTGGGTTCCGGCACGCACGCGGCGCAGACGGCCTCCCTCATGGTGGGGCTGGAGAGGGAGTTCATCGCACGACGGCCGGGCATGGTGGTCGTCTACGGCGACGTCAACTCCACCGTGGCCGCCGCCTTGGTGGCCGCGAAGTTGCAGATCCCGGTCGCCCATGTGGAAGCGGGACTGCGCTCCTTCGACAACACCATGCCCGAGGAGATCAACCGACGCGTCACCGACCAGCTCAGTGATCTGTGCTTCGCCACCAGCCCGGAGGCCATCGGTCACCTGGCCGCCGAGGGTGTGGGCCCCGAGCGGGTCCACCTGGTCGGCAATCCCATGATCGACACCCTGCTCGGCAACCTCGACCGTTTCGACTCCGAGGCCCTGCGAGCCCGACTCGACCTGCCCGAGCGCTATGTCGCCACGACCCTGCACCGTCCCGCGAACGTGGACGATCCCGACAGCGCGATCCGCCTCACCGAGCGCCTGCACGAGATCGCCGACCTCGTCGACGTGGTCATGCCCGTGCATCCCCGGGGCAGGGCCGCCTTCGAAGGGGCGGGGCTCGGCGATCACCCGCGTGTACGGCTCCTCGAACCCCTCGGCTATCTCGACTTCGTGGCACTCACCCGCGGCGCCGCCGCCGTGGTCACCGACTCCGGCGGAGTACAGGAGGAGACCACCGTCCTCGGAGTCCCCTGCCTCACCCTGCGTCCCAACACGGAACGACCCGTCACCATCACCCACGGGACCAACCGGCTCGTCACGGAGGCCGATCTCGTCCAAACGGTCAGCAAGGTCCTGCACGGACAGACGCCCGAGCGGCTCGGCGACGGCGTCCCGCCCCTGTGGGACGGCCGCGCGGGAGAGCGCATCGCCTCCATCCTCACACAGTGGTCCAGGTGAACCCGATGACAGACCGCATGCACGTCCCCGACCCCGAAGACGCCGGTGAAGACACCGAGGAGCGTGCCGTCCCGGCCCCGGAGGAACCCTCCGACCGCTCCACCGTCATGATTCCCTCACAGCGCTCCAGGTGATCGACCATGGCGAACGTCCACACACCGACCCTGGTCACAGGACCGGACGAAACCGTGGCGCGTCCGGCCGGGGGCATCCGCACCCTACCGGGTACGCACCGCGGACACCGTTGCGCACAGTCGGAACACCCGACGGAGGCAGTGGTCTCACCGATCAGTCCAGAACACAAGGTGGCAGCCCGTGAAACGGCGTGAACAGAGCCAGACAGAACAGCTCCGTCAGGCGCTGGCAGAGCGCGAGGCCCAGCTCCAGGAAGCGCGCGCACGGCTTGCGGCCGTCGAGGGTTCCACCTCGTTGCAGGTGGGACGCGCGCTCACAGCCGCGGCGAAGAAGCCCAGCCGGTCCCTGGTCAGGCTTCCGCGTGACCTCTACCGGCTCTGGCGGCGTAGCGGGACCACTCACCACACCGAACGCCGCCGCGGCGGTGTCGAGCCCGTCCGTTCCTTCGACGCCGACCGTCAGGAGGCGCGTCTCCTGACGGGCGTCCCCGGGAGCAGCCAGGACATGCTGGTGGTCGCCACCGTCGTCGGTACCTCCATCGCCGAGGCGATCGGCCCGTACGTGCACCCGGTGCCCCTGCGCCCGCACGACGCCCAGATCGTCATGGACGGCCTGGACGTCGACCTCGTCCTGGTCTCGTCCTCGGCGGCCGCCCCCGGATCCCCGTGGGCGCATGTGGGCGACCCCGCCGTGGTGGACCGCACCCGCGCCCTGCACTGGGTGCTGCAGTCCGCCGCGGCGAGGAGCATCCCCACGGTCCTGATCGAGGACGCACCCGCCGCACCGGCCCTGCGCACGCTGGGCTTCGACAAGGTCCACAGGGGGGACGCGGGGGTTCCACTCCACGTGTTCAACCCGGTGGCGGCCCACCTGACGCCCGGTCCCGAGGCGGTCTTCGTGCGGGGCCACCGGGACGAGCCCGTCCCCGAGGTCCTCAGGGAGCTGGGCGCGGGTGTGGTGGACGCCGACTCCTCCGACCTGGCCGACGCCCTGCGCGCCGCCAACGTCGCCGTCGTCCCGGCGTTCCCGAGCGAGGACACCCGGCTGCGCCGACGTGCCTGGGCGTGCGGGACCCACATCGTCACCCACGCCGCGGTCCCCAACCCGGCCGAACCCGCCGAGGAGGGACTGGCGGTCACGGTGCCGCGTCTGCGCGCGGAGGAGCCCACCGCCGCCGAACAGCGCGGCATGCTCCGGCAGGTCTTCCTGAAGGAGGCCACCCCCGTCCGTCTCGCCGAGATCCTGGAGGGCCTGTCCTTCCCGCCCGGCACATCGGGGGCGAGGCTGCCCCTGCGTGGGCGCTCGGTGGCCGTCCTGGCCGACCCGGTGGGGGAGAGCGACGCGGAGCTGCTCGCCGACGACCTGTTGGCCTCCCTCCTGAAGCCCACGGAGGTCGTCGTGCCCGGCCCGGCCTCCCGTCTGCCCGGCGTCCAGCGGCTGAGGGCACACGGCATCACCGTGCGCACCACGCGTTTCACCGCACCGGACACGCCGGAGGAACTGACCCGTGACACGTCCGGCGTCCATGTCGGAGGTCTTGGCCCGGAGCGGTGGGCGGTGCTGGCCGAACGAGCCACCGCACCGTGGTCGCTTCCGTGGTCCGCGCCGATGGGCCGCAGGAGACTGGCGGACCTGGTGTGCGCCGTCGAGTGCTCGGACGCCGACGCGGTCGGTATCGCCGTCCCCAGCTCCGAGGAGGAGGGATGGGGTTCCGAGCTCCCCTCGCCGGGCGGTGGGACACGTGGGTTCTTCGACCGTCCCAGCACGGGCGGACAGCAGTACGTCTTCGTCAGCGAGATCGTCCCCGAGCTGGCCCGGACCGAGCTGCTGAGGCGTGGCTGGGATCCCAAACAGTGGAACCGGCGCGGTGCCAGACTCCTGGCCCTGGGCTCCGACCACGGTAGGGGTACCGACTCCGACATCGAGGACACCGCGTACAACGCCGCGGACGCCCCCACCGGGGCGGTCGGTTGACCACCGACGGCCCCCGTGGGGCGAAGAAAGAGCATCCGAAGGGAAGAACGTGAGTACACCGCCTCCGCGCGCGCTCCTGTACGGGGACGTGGATCTCAACATCATCGACGGCTCGGCGGTCTGGGCCCAGTCGATGGCACAGGCTCTGTCCGCCGCCGGATGCGAGGTCACCCTTCTGTTGAAGGCGCCTGTGCGCACCGACCGGCTCACCGAGCCCCTCACCAGGGTCCCCGGTGTCCGGCTGCTGCGACCCTACGAGGACAAGGCGCTTCCGGACCTGGGGCCGAGGGGGCTCACCCCGGAGCAGGCCATCACCCTGATGGTCAGGCACCACGAGCGCAGGGCCTTCGACCTGGTGGTCGTGCGCGGGCGACGCCTCGCCGGGTTGGCCGCGCAGGAGGAGGCGCTGGCGGGTCGGCTGTGGACCTACCTGACCGATTTCCCGCACAGTGTGGGCGAGCTGTCGGCGACGGTCGGCGCCGAACTCACCGAGATCGCGTTGGCCTCCCGGTTCCTGCTCTGCCAGACCGAGGAGCTACGGGCCTTCCTGGAGTCGTCGGTGCCCGCCGCGTGCGGACGGTCGGTCCTCTTCCCGCCCGTGGTGGTCGTGCCGGAGGACGTACGCGCCGACGGGGAGATCCACGCCCGCGCCCGTCTGGCCTACACCGGTAAGTTCGCGCCGCGGTGGAACACACTGGAGATGACCGAACTGCCCGCTGAGCTGGCACGACTCGGGGTGGACGCCGAAGTGGTGATGATCGGCGACAAGGTCCACGCCGAACCCGCGGACTGGGCCAAACGTATGCGCAAGGCGCTGGAGAACACCCCGAACGTGGACTGGCGGGGCGGGATGTCGCGCGCCGACGCGTTGCGCCAGGCGGCCGA
>CALGOD010000680.1 GCA_937957845.1 uncultured Nocardiopsis sp. | reverse complement strand
GACGTAAGGCCCTGAGCGGTCTTCCACGAGCGTTCCGTTCCGCCCGCCGCCACCGTCAGAGCATCGCTCCGCGCGACCCCTCGAGCGCTTCGGGAGCGGAGTCCTCGCAGCCGAGCGCCCCCACGGGAAAGTGGGGTTTCACCGCAGGGCCTTGGTCCCGCGTCCTCCGCGAAGGCCCACGAAGACGGGCGTCCCCGCCCACCACCGTGGACGGGGACGCCATGGACACCAGGTCAGCCGGTCACGAGGGACAGGCCCCACGAGCTCAGCATCGGGCCGACCTCCTGGTAGTAGGTCGTGCCACCGGAGGAGCAGTTGCCCGAGCCTCCGGAGGTGACGCCCTGCGCCTGGTCGCCGGAGATGAACGAGCCGCCGGAGTCACCGGGCTCGGCGCACACGTCGGTCCGGGTCAGATCCCGCACCGTGCCCTCGGGGTAGCTCACCGACTGACCGCGGGCCTGGATGGTGCCGCAGTGCCAACCGGTGGTGGAGCCGGAACGGCACACCGCCGAGCCCGTCGGGGCCTGGCTGGAGCCGGACACCGTCTGGGTGCCGCCGGAGCCGTACCGGCTGACCAGGCCGGTCACGCTCCAGTTGGAGGTGGCCGCCACGAACGCGGCGTCGTTGCCGGGGAAGACGGACTGCCGGAACGTGCCCGAGCCGCTGCCGTCGGAGCTCTGGGCGGAGGTGCCGACGGTGCCGCAGTGGCCCGCCGTCACGAAACCGCCCGCACCGGAACCGTCGGTCACGGCGAATCCGACGGAGCAGCGTCCGCCGCCCATGTAGTAGGCCTCGCCACCGACGATGTCGGCGTACAGGCGCGGTGCCTCATCGGTCTCCTCCACCCGAACGGCGGAGGGGTCCACACCGGAGGCCGCGATCATGCCGTCGGCGTCGGCGCCCTCGGTCACCTGGATCACGACGGTGTCGCTCTCCACGTCCGGGTACCAGCCGACGACCCCTTCGTGGGCGCCGGCCTCGTCGAGGTCCTCGACGACCTCGGCCAGGCCGTCGGCACCGTGGGAGACCACGGTGACCTCGGCTCCGGTGGCCTCGACGGCGTCGACGACCGTGGCGTCGGTCACCAGGACGGTGAGTTCGAGCGTCTCGGTGTCGAACAGGGAGCCGCCGTAGGCGGCACCGGCGGCCTTCGTGGCCTCGGTGTCGATCTCGAAGGCGGCGGCCTGGGCGTCGAGAAGCTCCTCGGCCCCGAACGGGGTGAGGCCGAAGTCCCTCTCGAGCGCCTCGAGCATCGTCGCGGCCTCGCCCTCGGGGGCGGGTTCGGCCGGGACGACCGCGGCACCCGCGCTCGGCACCGCGGAGAACGCCAGACCGAAGGCCAGCGCACCGGTGCCGATCGCGGAGATGGTGGGGGAAGGTCTCATAGATCCCTGCTTTCCTTGGGGATGGTGGATGGGGGTCCACGGAGCCCGACGCCCGCCGGCGAGGACGTCGGACCCCACGGGTCGGGGCCCGCACGCTGGGCGGGGTCCCCCGAGACGCTCACCGAGACGCCCGCTTTCGCGACGCTCGGTAAACGATCACACACCATAAGTGCGCATTAGGGATGAAAAAAAGGGCAAGCGACCGAGAATTTCTTCAAGGGGTGATGGGTTCATCGGATGACCTATGGTGTCGGCTCATCGGGCATGGGGTGACCATGTGTCTGACCTTGAGGTTTTTCGAGAGCGATGTCTCTGATCCACGCGTACGCGGATGGCGCAAGGGGTATTGGGTGGCCGGATGCGGTCACTGGTCCCGTGGTGTCCGTCACCCTCATCGATGCGCGGCATGGCGGCTCCGAGGGCCAGGGTGTCGGTTTCGTGGGGCGGCGGCGTGCACGGGTGTGCCGGCGGCTCTGAGCGTGCGGTCGTCCGGTTCGCCCAAGGTCCCTCCATCGCGCTCGCCGGAGAGTCCTACGCCGTGGACCCCCGGGACACGGGCGCGTGTACGGGAACATGCACGGGCACATGGGGTGATCCGAGGTAACTAGCGAGTATCGGGCCCCGGGAAGGGGGTTGAGCCGCGCGGTGTTGGGCCAAGATAAGGGCGAGAGCCCCGAACGGGAGCCCGAACGGGAGGTAACAGGCTATGGCGACGAAGGATACCGGCGGCCAGAAGCACGCCTCACGCCGTGACGAGGAGGTCGAGGAGACCGAGGCCTCGGCGGATGTCCAGGACCGTAAGGAACAGCTGGACGAGGACGTCGACGACATCCTCGACGAGATCGACGACGTGCTGGAGAGCAACGCCGAGGACTTCGTCCGGCAGTTCGTGCAGAAGGGCGGCCAGTAGCCGCTGCGCGGCGGTTCGCTGACAGCGCATTTCAGCGCCGTCGGCACCGCCGCGCACACGACTAGGGTCGATGACGACGGCCGACATGGGCCGCCGTGTGAACAAGGACAACAGGCGCCCCACCCGCCCCCACGTCGGGGTGGGGCGCGAGTGAAGGGAGACGCGTGTTCGAAGGGTTCGAGGGCGGACGGTTGCCAGCCGCTTTCATGAGTGCGGGAACCTCGTCCTTCACCGAGTTTCTCAGTTCGGTCAGACCCGAGCTGCTGCCCGGACACAACCTGCCCCCGGGCAGTGGGACCGAGCACCTCACTCCTGACGCCACGACCATCGTCGCCCTGACCTTCCCCGGTGGCGTGCTGGTGGCGGGAGACCGCCGTGCCACCCAGGGCAACGTCATCGCCAACCGCGACATGGACAAGGTCTTCCGCACCGACGAGTTCTCCGCGGTGGCCATCGCCGGCTCCGCGGGGATCGGTATCGAACTGGCCCGCCTCTACCAGGTGGAACTGGAGCACTACGAGAAGATGGAGGGCCGTTCGCTCTCCTTGGAGGGTAAGGCGAACAAGCTCGCGCAGATGATCCGCGGCAACCTGGGCATGGCCATGCAGGGTTTCGTGGTCGTGCCGCTCCTCGTCGGCTACGACGAGGGCAGCGACCAGGGCCGTGTTTTCAGTTATGACGCCGTCGGAGGGCGTTACGAGGAGCAGCGTTACCACTCCATCGGCTCCGGCTCGGTCTTCGCCAGGGGATCGATCAAGAAGCTCTACCGCGAGGACCTCGACCGGACCGGCGCCGCCAAGGTCGCCTTGGAGGCCCTCTACGACGCCGCTGACGACGACTCCGCCACTGGAGGGCCGGACCTGCACCGCAAGATCTTCCCCCTCGTCGACGTCATCACCGAGGACGGTCACCGCCGCCTGCCCACCGAGGAGGTCGCCCGTCTGGCGACCGAGGTGGTGGAGGGACGCGCGGCCAGCCCCGACGGGCCCACGGCCTCGCTGAGTTGAGCGGGTACCCGTCCTCACAACAGACATCTTCCGACTAGACAAGGAAACGATCCGCGGTGTCGATGCCGTTCTACGTCGCCCCCGAACAGCAGATGAAGGACAAAGCGGACTACGCGCGCAAGGGCATCGCGCGCGGCCGCAGCGCCGTCGTTCTGCAGTACGAGGGCGGCATCCTCATGGTGGCGGACAACGTGTCCCGCACCCTGCACAAGATCAGCGAACTCTATGACCGCATCGGTTTCGCGGCCGTCGGTCGTTATCCGGAGTTCGAGAACCTTCGCCTCATGGGCGTGCGCTTCGCCGATGTGCGCGGATACCAGTACGACCGCCGTGACGTCAGCGGGCGCCAGCTCGCCAACATCTACGCCCAGACCCTGGGCACCGTCTTCAGTGAGAGCCTCAAGCCCTGGGAGGTGGAACTCGTCGTCGCCGAGGTCGGTGACACTCCCGAGGAGGACGAGATCTACCGCATCACCTTCGACGGCTCCATCGTCGACGAACAGGGTTTCGTGGCGGTGGGCGGCTCCTCCGAGCACGTGTCCGGTGTGCTCAAGGACCGCTTCGTCGCCGACGCTCCGCTCAGCGCGGCCCTCAACGCGGCCACACACGCCCTGGCGCGTGAGAACGGTGAGGAACGCGAACTGGAGGCCGCCAACCTGGAGGTCGCCGTGCTGGAGCGGGCACGGGAACACCGCAAGTTCCGTCGCGTCCACGGCCGGCGGCTGATCCGCCTCCTGGAGGAGGGCAAGGCCACCGGGAACCCCGTCTCCTCCGGCGGCGGTGCCGGCACCACGGGCGAGGCCGACGAATGACCTGGAAAAGATGACTGCCGGTGCGGCGTGCCCGAGGCGCCGCACCGGAAGAGGGGGTGCCGGCGGTGGGACTCCGCCGTCCGCACCCCGGATGGGAAGTTGGTGAGGCCGCGTGGAGCGACGGATCTTCGGGCTGGAGAACGAGTACGGGGTCACGTGCACCTTCCGAGGACAGCGGCGCCTGTCCCCGGACGAGGTCGCCCGTTACCTCTTCCGCAGGGTGGTCTCCTGGGGGCGCAGCAGCAACGTGTTCCTGCGCAACGGTGCCCGCCTCTACCTGGACGTGGGCAGCCACCCCGAGTACGCCACCCCCGAGTGTGACGACCTCGTGGACCTGGTCGCCCACGACAAGGCCGGTGAGCGCATCCTGGAGGGGCTGCAGATAGACGCCGAGCAGCGTCTGCACGAGGAGGGCATCGCCGGGGACATCTACCTGTTCAAGAACAACACCGACTCGGCGGGCAACTCCTACGGCTGCCACGAGAACTACCTGACCTCCCGGCGGGACGACTTCGCGCACTACGCCGAGGTGCTCATCCCGTTCTTCGTCTCCCGCCAGATC
>CALGOD010000679.1 GCA_937957845.1 uncultured Nocardiopsis sp. | reverse complement strand
CTTCAAATGGATCTGTGAGTTCCACGGCCGTTTTCTGGACAACTCGAACTTCTCCCCGATGAAGGCCGGATGGACGGAGACGGTCGACGAGGGGCTGGCGGAACTGGGCGTGACCGCGGTCATGGTCGAGGACCTCTGTATGGGGAGCGCTCCCTCCCCGATTCCGATGTCGTCCGAGGGTTTTCCCTGCTATGGGGAGTGGAGCCTCGCAGAGTGCGAGAAGGCCCTGGCGCAGTGGGAGGAAGTCACCGAGGAGCGCAAGGCCGCCATCGACCCCTACGTCCTGAAAGCCGCGGAGTCGTGCATGGGCTGGTGCGGGATCGCCGTCGCGGCCGAGCGGGGCGTTGCGGGCTTCTTCTACTGATCGGTCGATCTTCCTGGGGCCGCCGGTCGGGAAAGCCCGGAAGGTCCTTGCCCGAGAAGACCATGTCCCGCCGACCTCCGATTCTCGTTCACAGGATTCGAAATTCTGAGTACGGTGGTGGGTCGTGAAAATCCTCTTTTGACGTGGACCTTTTTCCCTTCGTGGGGAAACGGTTCGAACTCGGTCTCGGCGGTGCCGAGAAGCCGGGATTCCCGCCGCGATGAGATCTCAGGTCTTCCGCTCTGGATCCCCCCGTATATGGGGACGAAACCCGCCGCCGGTGGCGATCACCGGTGGTGGGTTTCGTCCGCCCCGTCCCCGGCTCGGAGTCCAGGTGGGGTGACCCAGCGGAGAGGAGGCCGCACCAGCAGGAACGATCCCGCGAGGAAGAGCGCCACGCTGAGCCCCCACGCGCCGACGTCGTCGGGTGCGGCCATCAGCCAGGGGCCCGGTCCGGTCGAGGGGTCCCACACCACGACGGTGCAGGTGAGCAGCCCCAGGGGAGCCAGGGCGGCCAGATCGGGGCGGGCCACCACCCGTACCACCAGGTAGGCGCCCAGCGCGGCGACCATCACCCGGGCGGCGCCGGCCACCACCGGCGTTCCCAGAGCGGCTCCAGCGACCCCGACCGCCGTGCACGCCAGGGCGACCGCCCCCACCAGGGCCGCGTCGCGCAGAGCGATCGAGCGCACGGCGGTGCTCTCCAGCGCCGAACGGGACCGGTCCAGCCCGTACACGATCCCGGCCACCCCCATCGCGCAGATCAGGTAGGGGAGCGGGACGGGGACGCGGGGACCCACCAGGGTGGGGAAGGGCACGACCTGCTCCGCGGAGAGCAGGGCCGCGACCCAGGCCACCACGACCAGAGCCACGGCGGCCGGAAGCCACCGGGCCCGGCACCACCACCTCACCTTTGCTCCGTGGGGGTGAAACCGGCCGGATCGAGGGTGGCGGGGTCGGCCGAACACGTTCCCAGCACCGGCCGGTTGGCCTGGTACCACTCTCCTTGCGCGGACGGGGGCAGTTCCACCAGCCGGTCCAGGTGCGCGGCGGTCTCGGTGTTCAACGTCGGACGCAGCTCGTGGACGTCCACCAGCCCACTGGTGACCAACAGCCAGGCGTGCACGGTGTCCAAGGTCAGGTCGGGCGAACGCCGAGGCGGGCAGGACTCGGGCAGAGCAGCGGGCATGAGCGTGGTCACGAACGCCTGAGGAACGGTCTCCTCGGCCTTGGTGCGCGGCTGCAACGGCAACCACAGGGCATCCTCGGGGGTCCCGCGCCCGGCCGAGACGGTGGTCGGCAGGTCCAGGCCGAACTCGGTGAAGGTCCGATGCGTGTCCACGATGACCGGCACGATCTCGGCGCGGTCCCGTTCAAACTCCGGCCACAGGCAGAGGGTGAGCCCGTCCACGGGTTCGTCATCGCAGGTGATGCCCTCACGGTCGACCATGGGGAAGGCGTCCAGGGGGCGCACGATCATGCTCGCCCCGGCCAGGGTGAGCGGCAGCACCAGGGCGGCGACCACCAGGGTTCTGCGCCGGTCGCGGGCCAGGACCGCGACCGCTCCCACCGAGAACAGCCCCAGCGCGGTGAGCGTCGCGGCCAGAAGGGCGCGGGGGTCGCTGACCTCCCAGACCGACGGAGCCCCCAGCGTCCCACCCGACAGGTACCGCAGCCACAGCGGGAAGGCCCAGTGGGCGGGGATGATCAGGTACCAGAAGTAGGTGCTCGCCAAACACACGGCCAGGGAGAGTTTGGGCGGGAGCACGAACCCCAGGAAGAGCCCCCAGGCCAGGATGCCCAGCAGAGCGAGGAGGTTCACGGCGAGGATGCGCCAGGAAGGACCTCCCGGAGCCCCCACGGCCAAGGCGGCGAGCATCCCGTGGGAGAGCGCCGTGGCCGCGAGCCCGACGACCACGGTGGGCACCAAAGCGGCGGCGACGACACGGAAGGGATGCCGAGCGGTCGCCGCGAGCATCCCGCTCGAACGCAGGCGCGAGGCCTCCCAGGTGGCCGAGAGCGCGACCATGATCCCGATGTAGGCGATCGCCTCGGAGGCCTTGGCGGAGGCGGTCTCCCAGTAGCCGCGGGTGGCGAAGGTCAGACCGTCCTCGAGGTTGAGCACCGCGACCATCACCAGCAACGGCGGGGCCAGCCAGGTCGCGAGGCTGGTCAGCCACCGCTTGCGCGTCCTCATCGCTGCTCCAGAAGGGTGCTGTAGGCGGCTTCGGCGCGACGCTCGGGGTTGTCCCCCTGCGGCGCCAGGGCCAGGAAGTCGGCGGTGGGGCCGTGGTAGCCGGTCCGGCCGTCGGCGAGAACGATCACCGAGGCGAACAGGTCGGACAGGTCCCCGGTCTGGTGGGTGGAGACCAGGACGGTGGCGCTGGTGTCCAACTCGGCCAGGATGCGCCGGAAGGCGTTGCGCTGGGCCGGGTCGAGCCCCGCGGTGGGCTCGTCCAACAACAGCACGCCGGGCCGGTGCACGATGCTCTGGGCCAGCCCCACCCGGCGCAGTTGTCCGCCGGAGAGCTTCCTGACGGACCTGTCGGCGAGCTCGGCCATGTTCACCGCACGCAGAGCCCGCAGCGCCGACTCCCAGGCGTCGGCGCGGTTCTCACCCTTGGCCCAGGCGTGGTAGGCGACCTGTTCGCGCACGGTCAGCCCGGTCACGGTGGCGATGGTCGCAAGGGGGCGAGGTCGCGTCGGCGGTCGGTGCGGTGCTCTCCGATGTGGATCCGCCCTTTGCGGGGAAGGGCAGCGGAGGCGAGCAGCGACATGAGCGTGCTCTTACCGGCCGCGTTCGGGCCGAGCAGGACCGTGCGGCCCTCGGGGATGTCGAGACTGAAGCGCTCGAACACGGGAGCACCGAACCACCCATGGGTATAGGTGACCTCGTCGACTCTGATCTTCACGATTTCTCTTTCCCAAGAGCATGGCGGGGTGCGCTGTTCCAGCGCCGGACGTGAGTCACCGGAGACCTATGGTGATGCTGTTCGTGGACCAGGTCCCATTAAGCATTTTTCGCAGGCAGGGTCAAGGAGAGAATGCCCTACCGAAAGGGCGTATCCGGTCGATCCCTGATGAGGATCCACCTTTGTGCAGATCAGCCCGTGACCACTGTCGCCCTCACTCCGATCATCGGTGCCATGGGGGCATGCGTTCCTCACCGACGCGACCATGGAGGAGAGGGCATCGATCCGCTTGGAAGGAACAGGACCTCGACACGTCGTAGACGGCGCCGATGAAGAAGGAAGGGTGCGGTGGTGCTGCGTTAGGGTCGAGGCTTCCGGTACGGATGGTCGGTTCCTTCTTCCAGGGAGGAACCGGGACGGGCGAGACCGTCGACACCGTCTCGCGGAACCATCTCGGTGACGTGGTCGCCCATGTCGACCGTCCGAGACCAGGACGTACA
>CALGOD010000678.1 GCA_937957845.1 uncultured Nocardiopsis sp. | reverse complement strand
GAGCCAAAGCGAACGAGAGAGGTCGCCAGGCTCGACGCTCCGGTATAGGGATCCCCTACTGAACACCGTTTTGCGGGCGAGGCGACCGCGGCGCCGATGGAGCGTCGTCGCCGTGGTCGCGAGGGGCTAGGCACCCAGCCAGCGCTGGTTTGATTCCCGTTCAGAGGTGTCGGGTCGGGTCCATCCGCTGGTGCAAGATCCGGACCACGTCCACACCCCCGGCGCTCTCGACGTAGAAAAGCAGGTGGCTGCCAATGCCGTAGCGGCGGTACCCCTTGCGGATCTCGTCGCAGGCGCGCCCGCGCCGGGGATCGTCGGCCACGCGCTCGATGGCGGCTCTGATCTCGGCGATGTACGTCTCCGCCTGACGTACGTCCCAGCGCTCCTCGGTGAAGTCCCAGATCGCGGAGAGATCACGCTGCGCAGCCGGCGTGAGCCGGTACCGGTTCACGCCTTCTTCGCCGCGATGAAGGCGTCGAAGTCGAAGGGTTCGGGCGCGCCACTGTCCTCGCCCTCGGCGAGGGCGCTGCGTAGTGACGCCAGCCGCGTCTCCTGGTCCTCGAGCAGCCGAAGGCCGGCGCGGACGACCTCGCTTGCCGACCGATAACGGCCGGAGGAGACCTCCCGCGATAGGAAGTCCAAGAAGTGGTCGTCCAGGCTAATCGACGTGTTTCGCGCCATGGCTACGATTGTACCAAGGTTTGGTACTCCGGGGCCTAAGGCGGCCAGCACTCTCGGAAGCCCCTTGAGCGACAAGCACTTGCGCACCGAGAAGGAGAGGCAGTTGCTGAGGGTGTCGGGCTCTGCCCGACGCCCGAGCCGACCACATACGGTGGCGCGGCCGGGCCGATCCTCTGGGAGGCGCGCCATGAGCGCACTACTTGTCGGGTACGCCCGATGCTCCACCGATCAGCAAGACCTCACCGCGCAACGCGAGGCCCTGCTCGGCCTCGGCGTCGAGACCGAACGCATCTACGTCGATCACGGCCTGACCGGCACCACCCGAGAACGCCCCGGCCTGCGCGAGGCCCTGGCCGCGTGCCGGGCAGGGGACACCCTGGTGGTCACCAAGCTCGACCGCCTGGCACGGTCCCTGCCCGATGCGCGGGCGATCGCCGACGAGCTGACCGCCCGACAGATCAGCCTCTCGCTCGGCGGGTCGCTCTACGACCCGACCGACGCAGTTGGCCGTCTCCTGTTTAACGTGCTCGCCATGGTCGCGGAGTTCGAGTCCGACCTGATCCGGCTGCGCACGGTCGAGGGCATGAAGGTCGCCAAGGCCAAGGGACGGTTGAGGGGCAAGCGGCCCAAACTCAGCCGCAAGCAGGAAGCACATCTGGTGTCGCTGGTGCACAGTGGCGAGTACAGCACTCTCGAAGTCGCCGAACTGTTCGGGGTCGGGCGCTCCACCGTCTATCGCGCTATTCAGCGCCAACGACTGGCGGCCAAGGCGGAACTCGCGAACGCCTCGGCACGAGGCTGAACACTCACCTCGCCGGCGTCCCGCAACCGACACCCTCACGGGACGCCGGCAAGCCTGTCTCCCTGGAGGTGAGCTACGGAGGACCGCACCCCGACGGAGGTTCCTCTTACGGGACGTCTTCAACGCGTCTCGCGTCAGAACGCGGCGACCGCTCCTTGTGGGGTCTGGGAGGCGTCGGTGTCCGGCTCGGTGGCCTGGCCGAGGGCGGCGAGGTAGCGCTCGGCGTCCAGTGCGGCCGCGCACCCGGTGCCGGCGGCGGTGATGGCCTGGCGGTAGGTGTGGTCCACGGCGTCCCCGCACGCGAACACCCCCGGGAGGGTCGTGGCCGTGGATGGCGAGGTGACGACGATGTAACCGTTCTCGTCGAGGTCGACCTGCCCGGCGAGCATGTTCGTGCGCGGCATGTGCCCGATGGCGACGAACACCCCGGTGGCGTCCAGCTGGCGCTCCTGGCCGGTGAGGGTGTCGCGCAGGGTGATGCCGGTGACCTTGTCGGTGCCGTGGATCGCGGTGACCTCGCTGTTCCTGGCGAAGTCGATCTTCGGGTTGGCCATGGCGCGGTCGGCCATGATCTTGGAGGCGCGCAGCTCCTCGCGGCGGTGGACGACGGTGACCTTGGAGGCGAATTTGGTGAGGAAGGTGGCCTCCTCCATCGCGGAGTCACCGCCGCCGACGACGATGATGTGCTGGTCGCGGAAGAAGAACCCGTCGCAGGTGGCGCAGTAGGACACTCCGCGGCCGGTCATCTCGCTCTCGCCGTCCAGGCCGAGCTCCTTGTAGGCCGAGCCGTTGGCCAGGATCACCGCCCGGGCCCGGTAGATGTGACCCTCGGCGGTGGTCACGGTCTTGACATGGGCGGCGAGGTCGACGGAGGTGGCGTCGTCGTAGATGACGGTGGCGCCGAACTTCTCGGCCTGGGCCTGCATCTTTTCCATGAGCTCGGGTCCCATGACGCCCTCGGGGAACCCTGGGAAGTTCTCCACCTCGGTCGTGTTCATCAGCGCTCCACCGGCCGTGACGGCGCCGGCGATGATGACCGGGGCGAGGTTCGCGCGGGCGGCGTAGATCGCCGCGGTGTAGCCCGCCGGACCGGAACCGACGATGACCACTTCGTGCACGCGACCGGAGTCGGTCTGCTTGGCGGCGGGGGTGAGGCTGCTCAGCTCGATCATCGGGGGTCAGGCCTTCGCGGGGAGGAGCTCGGCCAGTAGCCCCTCGATGCGGCCGCGGATGTCGTCGCGGACCTGGCGGACGGTCTCGATGCCTTGGCCGGCGGGGTCGGTCAGCTCCCAGTCCTCGTAGCGCACACCGGGGAAGTACGGGCAGACATCCCCGCAGCCCATGGTGATGACGACGTCGGAGGCTTCCACGGCGTCGGGGGTGAGGATCTTGGGCTTGTTGGCGGTGATGTCGATGCCCACCTCCTTCATCGCCTCGACAGCGACGGGGTTGATCTGGTCGGCCGGGGCGGACCCGGCGGAGCGGACCTCGACCTGCCCCTCGGACAGGGCGGTCATGAAGCCGGCGGCCATCTGGGAACGGCCGGCGTTGTGGACGCAGACGAACATGACGCTGGGACGCTGGGACATGGGGGTCTCCTTCAGTGGGTGGGGGTCAGGCGGGGGGCCAGGGTGGTGACCCTGCGGGTGAGGTCGGCCAGTGCCTCGTCGAAGGCCTCGGCGTCGCCGGCGGCGACGGGGTCGGGCACTGACCAGTGGATGTCGATCGGGGTGGTGAGCTCCTCGTGGGCGCTGTCGCACACGCTGATGACCAGGTCGCCCGCACTCAGCACGCCCTCGACGTGCTGGGGGGCCACGCGGGGCAGGTCCAGGCGGTGGCGGCGGGCCACCTCGAGGGCGAGCGGGTGGATCTGGTCGGCGGGGTGGGTGCCGGCCGAGGTGACGGGCACCGCACTAGCGCGGCGCCACAGCGCCGCGGCAAGGTGGGAGCGGGCGGAGTTGCGGGTGCAGACGAACACCACGCGGGCCACCGCGCGCTGGTCGCGCGGGGTGATGTGGTCCAGGGCGCCGGGGACGAGCTGGACGTAGTTGCGTCGCCGGTCGGCCTCGGACTTCTTGCGGCTGACGATGCCCTCGCGCTCCAGGACGCCCAGGTGGTGGGCCACCAGGTTGGAGGGCGCGGTGAGGATCTCGGCGAGCTCGGAGGGGGAGGCGTCCCCCAGGCTCAGCACATCGACGATCCGCAGCCGGGCGGGGTCGGCCAGCGCGGCGTGCAGCCGCGCCCGCCCCTCCACGTCACTCCAGTCAGCGTTCATTGACTCAATGATGACTGACTGATTCGCGATTGTCTAGCCCCGGTGCGGCTCAGGGGCCGAGGAGTGTGAGCCAGCCGGCCAGGGCGAGCAGCGTGACCGCGAGGACGGGGATGGTGAGGACGATGCCGACCTTGAAGTAGGTGCCCCAGCCGATGTGCATGCCCTTGCGGTCGAGCACCGAGAGCCACAGGAGGGTGGCGAGTGACCCGATGGGGGTGATCTTGGGGCCGAGGTCGGCACCGATGACCGCGGCGTAGGCCATCATCTGCTCGGTCAGCCCACTGACTCCGGCGGCCTCGATGCCCAGGGCGGCGATGAGGGTGGTGGGCATGTTGTTCATCACCGAGGACATCCCCGCCACCAGGAACCCGGTGCCGGCCGCGGTGGCCAGGCCACCGTGCTCGGCGATGCCCGCGAGGACCTGGCCGAGGTAGTCGGTCAGGTCCTCGTTGCGCAGGCCGTAGACCACCAGGTACATGCCCAGGCTGAACATCACGATCTGCCACGGCGCGGACCTGACCACCGACCACACCGCGATCGTCGGCTCCGAGGTGGTGATGGTCCCCGCCGGTGCGGGGGTGGCCCCGCCGCCAGGAGCAGAGGTGGCGCCGGACGAGGGCCGGCCACCACCACCGCGCACCGGGGCCGTCACCAGGTCGTCGTCGGTGGCGGCGGGACGGATCTGGGCGCCCCGGAAGAGCGGGCGCGGGCGGCGGGCGGCGATGAGCGCCAGGACGACGGCACACAGGGCGGCCACGGCGGCCACGGGGATCCCGATGGCGTCGGCGGCGAAGTAGCCGACCAGCAGCGCGCCCAGGACGACGACGCCCGCGCGGAACGTCGTCGGGTCGGTCACCGCCTCGGCCGGGCGACGCAGCGCCGTCACGTCGTAGCGGCCGGGGATGGACTTGCGGAAGAACAGCCGCAGCACCACCAGGCTCGCGCCCAACGAGACCAGCGCCACGGGCACCATGACCAGGGCGTAGCGGGCGAAGCCGATGCCGAAGAAGTCGGCGATGACGATGTTGACGAGGTTGGACACCACGAACGGCAGGCTGGTGGTGTCGGCGATGAAGCCGGTGGCGATGACCAGCCCGAAGGCCACCGCCGGGGAGAACCGCAGCGCCAGGATCATCTGGAAGACGATCGGGGTCATCACCAGGGCCGCGCCGTCGTTGGCGAACAGCGCCGCCACCGCCGCCCCGAGGACGACGATGAGGTTGAACAGGGCGCTGCCGTTGCCGCGCGCCCAGCGTGCCACGTGCAGGGCGGCCCACTCGAAGAAGCCGGCCTCGTCCAGGATCGAGCAGATGATGATGACCGCGACAAAGGTCAGCGTCGCGTTCCACACGATGTCCCACACCACCGGGATGTCACCGAGCTGGACCACCCCGGCGATGAGCGCGACCGCCGCGCCGCCCAGCGCGCTCCACCCGATACCGAGGCCCTTGGGCTGCCAGATCACCAGGACCAGGGTGGCGAGGAAGATCCCCACGGCTAGCAGCACGGCGCACCCCCGACCGCGAAGCGGGAGGTCCCGGCCGGCTGGGCGCCGGGTGCCTCATGTCGGGGGTCGAGTGCGGGTGTCACCGTCTGGTGTCCTTTCGTCGCGCGGGCGAGCCCTGCCCTCAGGGGGAGGGCAGGGCTCGACCTGTGATCGTCGAGTTCGTTCAGAGGGCGGTGCGGCCGTGGGCGAAGCCGGTGGGGAAGCCGATGAGCGCGGGCTCGGCCGGCGCCCCGCAGCAGTCACCGGCCGCCTCCGGGGCGATGCTCAGGCTGCCGTCGGCCTCCACCACCGGGGTCGCGGTGGAGCACACCCCGGTCTCGGGCAGCTCCAGCTCTAGCGTGGACGCGGCGGCGCTGTCCCCGGCGAGCTGGGCGACGATCGAGCGCACCTGCTCATACCCGGTGGCGAGCAGGAACGTGGGGGCGCGGCCGTAGGACTTCATGCCCGCGATGTAGAAGTCGGGCTCCGGGTGGGCCAGCACGTCCGCGCCGTGCGCGGGAACCGTCCCACAGGAGTGGAACTCCGGGTCGATGAGCGGAGCCAGCCGGCTCGGTGCCTCGACTCCCGGGTCCAGGTCCAGGCGCAGCTCACGCAGCATCGCCAGGTCCGGGCGGAAACCCGTCGCGCCCGCGACGGCGTCCACCACCAGTCGGCGCTCACCCTCGCGCGTGGCGAGCGTCAGCTCCAGCCGGTCCCCGACCGGCCGCATCGCGGTGATCGTGGCCGACGCCATGAGCTCGACCTCACCGGCCTCCACCGCCCGCCGCAGCTGAGAGCCGAGCATGCCGCGGGCCGGCAGCCCATCGGCGTCACCGCCGCCGTAGGCGCGCTCGACCGAGGAGCCCCGCACCAGCCAGGTCACCCGGGTGCCCGGCTCGGCGCGACGCAGCTGGGCCAGGGACAGCAGCGTGTTCGCCGCCGAGTGCCCGGCGCCCACGACCACGACGTGCTTGCCTGCCGCCCTCTCCCGGTCCCGCCCGAGCACGTCGGGCAGTGGACCGAGGAGGAAGGAGGCGGCGTCGGTCTCGCCCGGTGCTGGCAGCCCGGCCGTGCCCAGCGGGTTGGTCTGAGACCAGGTCCCCGAGGCGTCGATCACGGCCCCGGCCCGGTAGTCCACCACCTCGCCGTCGACCGTGGCGCGCACAAGGAACGGGCGCTCGGCGCGGCCGCGGCCGTGGGTCTTGTCCAGGCCATCGCGGCTCACCGCCACCACCCGTGCCCCGGTCACGATCCGCCCCTGCAGGGCGGCCGTTCGGGCCAGCGGCTCGAGGTAGTCACTGACAAGCTCACCACCGGTGGGCAGGCGCTTGGGGGCCGGCTCCTGCCAGCCCTCCGCCTCCAGCAGGCGGCGCGCGGCGGCGTCGACGTTAAACTGCCACGGCGAGAACAGCCGAACGTGGGCCCACTGCCGCACCGCAGCGGCCACCGAGTCCCCGGCCTCCAGCACCAGCGGCTCCAGGCCCCGCTCGACCAGATGGGCTGCGGCCGCCAGGCCCACCGGGCCGGCGCCGATCACGATCACAGGCAGCGACGTCGTTGTAGTCGAGGACATGGCTGGTCCCTCCCCAGAGGGCACGACCCGCGCCCTCACATTGATGGTTCTCGATGAGACCAGCGCAGCATGCCCGAATGTATCGACAGACGTCAATGTGTAGGGAATGATGGTGTCATGACGGCGATCCAGGGCACACCAGAGCTTGAGGCAGCCTGCTGCGCCCCGCTCATCCGCGAACCCCTCGCGGATGCTGAGGCCCGCGATCTCGCGACGATGTTCAAGGCGCTGGCCGACCCTGCTCGCCTGCGTCTGCTCTCCCTCATCGCCTCCCACCAGGGGGGCGAGGCGTGCGTATGCGACCTCACCGAGCCGGTCGATCTGTCCCAGCCGACCGTCTCTCACCATCTGAAAATCCTCACCGACGCCGGGCTACTCACTCGCGACAAGCGCGGCAAGTGGGCCTACTACGCCGTCGTCCCCGACGCCCTCGACGCCCTCGGCGAGATCCTTCGGGTCGAACACCAAGGCAACCGTCCCACCAGCTGCTGCTAACGACGCTCCGTCCCGGTGAAGGATCGGCTTACGGAGCGTCGGCCCGCGCAGCTCCGCCCGCATCAGCCAGATAGGCCGCCACCGAGCATCGACAGAACACCGCCAGTCACCGTCGAAAGTCACAGGTGTTGATCGGTTACGTACGAGTTTCAAAAGCTGACGGTTCTCAGACCACGGA
>CALGOD010000677.1 GCA_937957845.1 uncultured Nocardiopsis sp. | reverse complement strand
AACCAATAACCTGCCGGTTAACAGCCGGCTGCTCTGCCGATTGAGCTACGCGGGAATGCGTTCACCCGGTGCCTTGGGGGTCCGTGGCGACGCCACTAGCCTAGCGCCTCTCCGAGGGTGCTCGCGACGCTTTTTCCGGCCCCCGTCTCGGAAGCGCACACGTCGCCGAGACGGATGCTCCGAACACGCCCCGAAGGGCTCAGAACCGGCGCAGCGGACGTCCCCCGGATCAGCGGAGGAGCTCCCGGTGACGACGAAGCCGAAGGTGGTGCTCCCCCGGCCGCGACCGCACCGTTCCAGGGGGGTGTCGCCCAGCCACGACTGCTCTCCGTAGGCGCTGGACAGGAGCTGGGCACCGCTTTCCCGGGCCACCTCGCGGAGGATGAGAGCACCGCCGGTGCCCGACTCGATCGGCATGGTCAACGCGACGCGCTGGTCGAACGCACCGGCCACGAAGGCGCCCTTACCGTAGCGGGAGCATCCGGTGACACCGGTCGCGTCCGCTCGGAGAACGCCTTCGCCCGACTGCTCCAGGACGTCGATGACGCGGCTCGCCCCCCAGGCCCAGGCCATGAGCGGTCCCGTGCCGCTCGAAGATCCGTAGACGTCGTGGAACGCGCCCCGCTTGTCGTCGCGCGAGGTGCCCTCGGCCCCGACCGCGCAGGGGTCGTGGCCGATGACCGCCGCGCCGGCGTCCTCGACGGTGACCGTGTCCGTCCCGAACCCTCCATAGACGATGACGGCGGGAAAGGGACCCGAACCGCTCGGTAGGTCGATCGAGGCCGAGAAACTCGTACCGCGCCCCTGGTCGGTCACGTTGACGGTGACGGAGGAGGTGACCGTACCCGTGACGCTGTCCGGCGGCGCGGGTTTCTCGCCGTAGACGGAACACTCCGCCCCTTCGTGGATCTCCGCTCGTCGGCGCTCCCACTCGTCCTCAGGTCACACGTGTGCCGTCCGGCCTCGTGAAGGGACCGTGCGGTGGACGCCCGTCGTCCGCGCGGCGGCGTCTGCGGGGAGAGAGGGGGGCGGTGACCAGGCTCGTGGCGGCCACGAGGGCGGCTGCCGTCCACATCCGGGATCGGTGTCGGTGGAAGCGCATCGAGACCTTCCGGGGAAAGGGCGTACTGCCCCGACCCTCGGGGAGGTTCTCGTGAGGCGACGGACATTCGCTGGGAAAGCCGACGGGGCCCTTCCCCTGGGAAAGGCCCCGCGAACGACGCGATGTGGTTCCACCGGCGACGCCTGTGCGAGGGCGACTTCCGGTGCTCCGATAAGGGCTCCCGCGATTGGACTCGAACCAATAACCTGCCGGTTAACAGCCGGCTGCTC
>CALGOD010000676.1 GCA_937957845.1 uncultured Nocardiopsis sp. | reverse complement strand
GGCGAACTCGCCGAATTGGCGGACCGCAAGGCCAAGAACGCCGAACACGCCCCCGACCGCCCCGGCTGGGCCACCTACCCGAGGCCGGAGGGCAACGGCGTCCCCCTGTACCTGGCGGTGGACTTCGCCGAGGGGCTCAGCCCCCGGGAGCAGGCGGGGCTGGAGGCCGCCCTGGAGGCGAGCGGACTGCTGGCGGGCTGGGTGCGCGCCGACGGCTCTTTGCACGACCCCACGACGCGGGACCTGATGGTCTCCCCGGTGCCGGTCCCGGCGCTGTCCCGTCCGGTCCGGGAACGCACGCTGCTCGACGTGCTCGTGCCGGTGGCCGACTTGTCGTCCGTCCCCGGTGGTTCGGTGAGTCATGAGAGCCTGCGGGCCCTGCTGTCCTCCATCGCACTGGACTCCGAACCCGAGGCCGAGACGGGTCCGCGCCGTGGTGGACAGGGCCCGGGCGAGGCCGAGCCCCGACACCGCCGTGACAACCAGACCACGGTCGCCCTGTCCAGCTCCATGTCCCTGACCGGGAGCTGGCGACTGGGAGTGGCGTCCGGAGCCCACTACAAGAGCGAGCCCGAGTACATCGGCGAGGCCGCCCGTAAACGGGCCCGCGACCGCGTGGCGGCCAACATCGAACGGCGCATGGCGATCGCGGAGGCCCTGCTCGCGGAGGCGGGGGAGCGCCGGTGGGCCGTGGAACACTCCTACGCCGAACTCCTGGAGATCTCCAGGGACCTCCCGGACCCGGCTTCGCTGATCCAGGCCTGGGCCGAACTGGAGGTGGCCAGGAAGGACGTGGCCTCCGCCCGCCGCACACACGACGTGGCGCGAAGGAGCGCCGAGGCCTGCCGGACCGAACTGCTCGAGATCAGGGCCGAGCTGCGCTCCTCCGCCACGGTGGGAGACACCGGTGAGACGCGGGGCCCCTCACCCGAACAGGACCTGCCCACCACGCGGATCGGACTCGACAGCGCGCTTCGGGCCCTGGACCACCTGCGCGTGCTCATCGCCTCCGCGCTGCGGGACCTGGACGCCCTGGCATGGGAACTGGCCGACCACGAACGCCACGTCGACGCCTGGCGAGCGGTACGAGCCGAGCGGGTGCTGGCGGAGGACGCCCGGGCCGGGGCCATCGACGACATGATCACCGTGCGCCGCCAGATCGAACTCGGAGACCGCGCGCGCGGCGTGGCCCCGGAACAGCTCGACGCCGCGCGTGACCAGGTGAGGGCCAAGGCGAAGGAGGCCGTGGAACGGCTGCCCGAGCTCGAACGGAACGCCCAGCGGGCCCGCGACGAACGGGTCAGGGCGGAGGCGCGCCTGGTCGTGGCCACCAGGGAACGGGCGGAACAGGTCCGACGCGCGCTCACGGTGGGAGAGGAGCTGGTCTCGGCGATCAGCGTCGAGGGCGCGGACTCCTCCGAGGTCCCGGACGGTGTGCTGCTGCGGGCCGCCGGGCTCCAGGACTGTGCCGAGGACGGCGGCCCCCTGGCCGCCCACCTCGCCCTCGACGGCGAGGAGACCTCCCCCCGACCGGACACGCGCCTGGACTCCCTGCGGGCGCTCGTGGAGCGGCTGGAGGACGGTCTGGCCGCACAGAAGGACATCGCCGAGATCGACGACAGCGCCATCCTGAACAGCCGAGAGGAGCTCAACCGCCTGCTCACCTCGGTGGGCTGGGCCCAGATCCGCACCGAACTGAGCGAACCCCGCGGCGTCAAGCGTCTCACCGTCCACGACGAGGACGGCGCCCATGACGTCACCGCCTACGCGGAGCGGGTCGCCGCGGCCGTCACCGGAGCCGAGGAGGCCGTCGCGGTGGCCGAGGAAGAGGCCTTCGAACGGCACCTGCTGGGCGAACTGGCCGGCCACCTGGCACGCCAGATCGATGAGGCCCGGGCACTCATCGCGGCCATGAACGACGTCCTCAAGGACGTCACCACCTCGGCCGGGCTCGGCGTGCGCCTGGACTGGAGGCTGGCCTCCGACGCGGGCGCGGACGTGGAGGCGGTCGTACCGCTCCTGGCCACCCCCGCCGAGAAGCGCAGCCGTGTGCAGACCACACGTCTCAGGGACGCGCTGCGTCGCTGCATCGAGGCGATCCGCCGCCTGGACCCGACCGCCACGGGCGGCGCGCAGTTGCGCGCCGCGTTGGACTACAGGTCCTGGTTCACGTTCACCGTGTACGTGACCGACGCCACGGGAAGTGAGCGACGTCTGGGACACCGCACGGCGCTCAGCCAGGGCGAGCAACGGGTGGTGGCCTACCTGGTGCTGTTCGCGGCCGCCGCCGCGCACTTCGACTCCCTGGCCGTTCGCACGCCGTGGGCACCCAGGCTGATCCTGCTCGACGACGCCTTCGCCAAGGTCGACGAGCCCACGCACGGACGCCTGTTGGGCCTGTTGGTGGAGCTGGACCTGGACTTCGTCCTGACCTCGGAGCGCGTGTGGGGCTGCTTCGCCAGCGTGCCCAGCCTGAACATCTACGAATGCCTCAGGGATCCGAACGTGCCCGGCATCGCGACCCTGCACTTCACCTGGGACGGGAGCAGGAGGCGCCTCATCGGTGTCTAGCGCGGCTCCGCAGGCGCCGGTCCCCCGCACCCGTGGCCACGGGTGCGGGAGTCGCCACGAGTACCGGAACCGGGGCCGGCCCTCCGAGCGCGAACGCTTAATCTGCTGGTGCGGGAATGACACGGGAACGGGGTGGCGAAGGTGACTCGGGTACCCGAGACGTTCGAGGGTGGGACGGCGCTCGTGGACGCGCTGGCGCGCTCCGGGCTGCCCCGGGAAGTCCGTTCCTGGATCACCGCGGCCCTGTGGGGCGAGGACGCGCTCACGGCCCGGCTGAACGGCGAGCACATCCCCGAACCGGAGACCGAGCCGATGGTCACGGGGAACATCCGACGGTCCTACCTGACGAGGATCAGCGTCCAGGGCTTCCGTGGCATCGGTCGCCCCGCCGAGCTCGACTTCAGACCCGGACCCGGCCTCACGGTGATCGTCGGGCGCAACGGCTCGGGCAAGTCGAGCTTCGCCGAGGCGGCCGAGGCGGCCCTCACCGGCCGTAATCCCCGATGGGACGCCATGCCCACCGGATGGCACGACGGCTGGCGCAACCTCCATTACGACGAGCGCACCGAGGCGAGCGTGGACATCCACCTCGCCGGAGACGAGGGTCCCACCCGGATCAGCCGGAGGTGGACGGGCGAGAGCGTCCGCTCCGCGCGCGGCGAGGTCGTCCATCCCAACGGCGAGATCTCCCCGCTTCGGACCCTGGAGTGGGGGGAGAATCTCGTCCGCTACCGGCCCTTCCTGTCCTACGACGAACTCGGGCGCACGGTGAGCGGGCGTTCGGCCGAGCTGTACGACACCCTGACCACGCTGCTGGGGCTCAACGGCCTGGCGGAGGCCGAACGCCGCCTGGCCAAGGTGTGCGACGGGCTCGCCAGACGGCGCGACCGGCCCTCGCGGGAGCTGCGCCGCCTGCTCGACGAGCTGCGGGAGTCCGACGACCCGCGCGCCCACCAGGCCGTCCAACTGCTGACGGCCTCCTACTTCGACATGGACGCCCTGCGCAGGATCGCCGCCGACGACGGGCCCCGTGACCCCGAACAACACGTGGTCCTGCGCCGTCTGCGGCGGCTGGCGGTGCCCGAGCGGGCCCTGATCGCCGACGTGGTCAACGAACTGCGGGGCGCGGCCATGGAGCTGGCCATGGCCGCGGGAAGCAAGGGAGACCACGCCCACGGGGTGGTCCAACTCCTGGAACAGGCGCTCGAACACCACCAGCGACATCCCACGGACACCACCTGCCCCACGTGCTCCGCGCCCCTGGGGGCCGATTGGGTGCGCCGGGCCAACTCCCAGCTACGGGCGCTCCGTCCGCAGGCGGCCGTCGTCGCGGCGGCCTACGAACGCGCCGAGGCGGCACGGGACCAGGCCCGCTTCCTGCTGTCCCCCGCACCGAGCTGGCTGCCCCCGGAGAGCGACCTGGGCCAGGTGTGGGCGCTGTGGGAGTCCGGAGCCGACATCACCGACCTGGGAGAGCTCGCCGAACACGTCGAGAGCGTCGGACGTAGGTTGCGGGCCGCCGCGGTGAGCGCCCGCCGAGAGGCCAGTGAGCGGCTGGAGGACCCCACCGGTGGGTGGGCGGAGCTGGCCGAGCGGCTCTCGGGCTGGCTGGACGACGCCCAGGACGCCCTCTCCGCGCGGGACACGCTCGCCGGTGCCGAGGCCGCCCTGAACTGGTTGACGGAGCAGGCGGGGATCCTGCGCGCCGAGCGTCTCGGTCCGGTCGCCGCCCAGGCGGAGCAGGTGTGGTACCGGTTGCGCCAGGAACGCTACATCGACCTCCAGGGCATGCGGCTGATCGGCCGGGGCGCCCGCCGCAGGGTGGAGGTGGACGTGGCGGTCGACGGCGTCGAGGACCAGACCAGTGCGCCCGGGCTGCTGAGCCAGGGGGAGTTCCAGGCCCTGGCCCTGTCCATCTGCCTGCCGCGGACCCTGCTGGAGGGCAATCCCTTCGGGTTCCTGGTCCTGGACGATCCGGTCCAGGCGATGGACACCGAGACGGTGGAGGGGTTGGCCGCGGTGCTGGCGGAGGTGGGCGGACACCGGCAGGTGATCGTGTTCACGCACGACACCCGCCTGTCCGACGCCCTGCGCGGGCTGGGACTGCCGGCCGACATCCGCACGATCAACCGGGACGCCATGTCCAACGTGTGGATCTCCGAGGGAGCGGCGTGAGTCACATCGAACTCGCGAAAAGGGCCTGTGACCAGGGTTTCCTCGTCCTGGTGGCGGGTCGGCGGCATTCGATTTGGCAGAGCACCCCCCATCCGCTGTATAGTCATCACCAGCGCAAGGGGGCAAGCCCCCAGGACAAGCGGAAGCAGGTCCGAGCAGCGCGCCCCTTTAGCTCAGTCGGCAGAGCGTCTCCA
>CALGOD010000675.1 GCA_937957845.1 uncultured Nocardiopsis sp. | reverse complement strand
TCGCGACGACGGCCATCGAGGTGCTCATGGACCGGCTGCCCGACCTCGAACTGGCCGTCTCCCCCAAGGAACTGCGCTGGCGGCCCTCCCCCTGGATGCGCGGCGTCGCCTCACTGCCTGTCACGTTCACCTCCGTACCACCTCTGGGAGTCATCTGATGTCCTGCCCCGTTCACCACGGTTCCGACGGGACCGTGGTCCTGGACCCCTACGTCACCGACCTGCGTACCGAGCGCGAGACGCTGTACGCCGCCGGTCCCCTCACCCGGGTGGAGCTGCCGGGCGGGGTCTCGGCCTGGGCCGTGACCCACCACGAGGCCGCCCGCGCGCTGCTCACCGATTCCCGCTTGGTCAAGGACGTCGCCCACTGGGACGACCTGCAAAGCGGCCGGATCCCCGAAGGCTGGCCCCTGTTGAGCACGATCCCGCCGACCCCCACCAACCTGCTGGGGACCGACGGGGCCGAACACCGGCGGCTGCGTCTGCTCACCGCCAGAGCCTTCTCCGCCCGTAGCGTCGAGCGTCTGCGCCCGCGCATCAAGGAACTGACCACCGAACTGCTCGACGCCATGGAGCCCAAGGCCGACCGGCCCCTGGACCTGAAGGAGCACTTCGCCTTCCAACTCCCGATGAACGTGATCGGTGAGCTGTACGGGGTGGACCGCTCCGAGTTCGGCTACCTGCGCGACCTGTACGTGAAGTTCTTCTCCTCGGTCACCGGCCCCGAGGAGTTCGCGGAGGTCTACACCACCCTGGAGCGCTACTACGACGACATGGTCGCGGCCAAGCGCGCCGATCCGGGAGAGGACCTGACCACCGAGCTCCTCCAGGCGGGGGAGAACGGCGACGCCCTGACCGACCTGGAGGTGCGCGGCACCCTGCAGGTCACCGTGGCGGCCGGGCACGAGACCACCGTCAACCTGCTGTGCAACGCGGTGCGCGCCCTCCTGGCCCACCCCGAACAGTTCGACCTGGTCAAGAAGGGCGAGGTCGGCTGGGACGCGGTCGTGGAGGAGACCCTGCGCTATGACCCGCCCACCTCCAACATGCTCTTCCGGTTCGCTACCGAGGACGTGGAGGTCGGTGGACGGACCATCAGGAAGGGTGAGGCGCTGATGGTCTCCTACGGCGCCATCAGCCGTGACCGCGCCGAGCACGGCGAGGAACCCCACCCCGACACCTTCGACCTGACCCGCACCAAGGGCCGCCACATGTCCTTCGGCCACGGCCCCCACGTGTGCCCCGGCGCCACCCTGGCCCGCATGGAGGGGCAGATCGCCCTGCCGATGCTCTTCGAGCGCTTCCCCGACCTGCGCCTGGCCGTGCCCGACGAGGAGCTGCGCAACCACCACTCCATCATCGTCAACAGCCTCCAGGAACTGCCCGTGCTCCTGAGGCCCTGACGGCCCGCCGTGCGCCCGGCCGCCACCGCGGCCGGGCGCCGTGTCCCTCCACCCCCCTTATCGCCACAGGAGGACCGAGATGGCCGATCCCGTCCGGTTGTACGACGAACGCTTCAACACCGATCCCCAGGGCTTCTACCAGTGGATGCGCGAGCGGCACGGCCCGGTCGTGCCCGTGCTCATGGAGGGGGACGTCCCCGCCTGGTTGGTCATCGGCTACCGCGAACTCCACCACGTCCTGAACAGCCCCGACACCTTCGCCCGCGACCCCCGCCGATGGAACGCCTGGCACCTGGTCCCCGAGAACTGGCCCCTGCTGCCGGTGCTGGCTCCCATGCCCAACCTGCTCTCCGCCGAGGGCGAGGACCACCGCCGCCGCACGGCCGCGGTCAACGACGCCCTCAACGGGGCCGACCCCCACGAGGTGCGCACGGTCACCGCCCGCATCGCCGACCGCCTCATCGACGGCTTCTGCGGCTCCACCGGAACCGACCTGCGCGCCCGGTACGCGCAGCGGCTGCCCGCGCTGGTGCTGTGCTGGATGTACGGCCTGGACGACGAACGCGGCGAGGTGGTCACCGACCTGATGAGCACCGTCTTCGACGCCGGACCCGAGTCGGTCGGGGCCCACGCCGCCATCGTCGCCGAGTTCACCGATCTCATCGCCGCACGGCGGGCCGAACCCGGAGCGGACGTGGTCTCCCGCATGATCGCCCACCCCGCCGGCTACGGTGACGAGGACCTGAACGCCGAACTGGTCGCCGTCCTGGGCGGAGGACACCAGACCACCGCCGAGTGGATCGGCAACGCCCTGCGGCTGATGCTCACCGACGACCGCTTCGCCGTCTCCATCGCCGGCGCCCGCAGCAGCGTGGGGGAGGCCCTGGTCGAGGTCCTGTGGGAGGACTCACCCTCCCAGATGAACGCCGGCCGCTTCGCCGCGCACGACGTGCGGCTCGACGGCAGGCACATCGGCAAAGGCGACCTGATCCTGCTCGGCTTCGCCGCGGCCAACAAGGACCCCCGCCTGCGCGACGACGGACACGCCGGGGCCGTTCGGGGCAACCACGCCCACCTGTCGTTCTCCCACGGCGAGCACAGCTGCCCCCACGCCGCCCGGGGGATCGCCGAGATCATGGCGGCCACCGCCATCGAGGTCCTGTTGGACCGCCTCCCCGACGTCGAACTGGCCATCCCCGCAGGGGAGGTCCGTTGGCGACCCTCCCCCTGGGTCAGAGGCGTCACATCCCTGCCGGTGACCTTCACCCCCACATCCCCGCAAGGAGCGTACTGACGATGTCCTGCCCCCTCCGGCACACCGCCGACGGCATCCCCGTCCTGCACGCCGTCCCCGACGACGTCCAGGCCGACCGGGAGCGCTTCTACCAGGAGGGTCCCCTCACCGAGGTCGAGCTTCCCGGAGGAGTCCGTGCCTGGGCCACCACCCACCACGAGGTCAGCCGCGCCACCCTCAACGACCCGCGGTTCGTCAAGAGCGTCGACCACTGGGACGACTACCAGAGCGGCCGCGTCCCCCAAGGCTGGCCGCTGCTGGGCACGATCCCCCTGGACAACTCCAACATGCTCGCCCAGGACGGGGCCCCGCACCGGCGCATGCGCCGACTCATCGCCAGCCCCTTCTCCGCGCGGCGGGTGGAGCGCCTGCGTCCGCGTATCGAGGCGATCACCGCCCGGGCGCTCGACGCCCTGGAGTCCCGCGCGCACGAGGTCCTGGACCTGAGGTCGGAGTTCACCTTCCGGGTGCCCATGGCCGTGATCGGGGAGCTGTACGGGGTCGCCGAGGCCGAGTACGAACAGCTCGGCGATATGTACGCCAAGCTCTTCTCGGGCACCACCGAAGAGGGCGAGCACCTACAGATCTACGGTGCGCTGTTCCAGTTCTTCTCCGAGATGGTCGCGCGCAAGCGCGCCACCGTCGACGAGCACGACGACTTCACCACCGACCTGCTCAAGGCGGGGGAGGAGGACGGCGACCCCCTCAACGACACCGAGATCACCATCACCCTGCTCACCGTGGTGGCGGCCGGACACGAGACCACCGTCAACCTGCTCAACAACGTGGTGCGTGCCCTGCTCGCCCACCCCGAGTGGCACGAGCGGCTGCGCGCGGGCGAGATCACGTGGGAGGCGGTGATCGAGGAGACGCTCCGCTACGACCCCCCGAACAACGTCATGATGTTCCGCTTCGCCACCGAGGACGTCGAACTCTGTGGCCGGACCATCCGCAAGGGGGAGGCCCTGATGACGCACTACGGCGCGGCGACCCGCGACCGCGCGGAGTTCGGGGAGGACCCGCACCCGTCGGTGTTCGACCCGACCCGCACCAAGGGACGTCACATCTCCTTCGGATACGGGCCGCACATCTGCCCCGGCGCGCCGTTGTCACGCTTGGAGGCCAGGATCGTCCTGCCGATGCTCTTCGAGCGCTTCCCCGACCTGAAACTGGCGATCCCCGACGAGGAGCTCCAGATCCAGACCGCGCTCTCGGTCACCAGCCTCAAGGAGTTCCCCGTCGTGCTGCGACCCTGAGCCCGTGCCGGGCCGCTCCTCTCGCCGGGAGCGGCCCGGTGTGCGTCACCGGGCCAAGAACTCCTTACGTTGCGCAGGCCCCCCGTTGGCCGCCCCGCACCGTAGGCTCGCCTGGTCGCGGTTTCTCATGGGGGGAGAAAACGGGCATGACGCCGTCTCGGTTGGCCGCCGCCGCGGCCCTGGTCCTCCTCGTGTCCACCGGATGCGCCGTAGGACAGCGGACCTCCGCGCCCACCGACCTTCCCGGACCGAGCCCCTGGACACCCGGTTCCAGGGTGGCCGCGGGGGAGGGCTCCCCGGAGGAGGCGTACGTGGCGGCCCTGGCCCGCGCCGGAGAGCCCGAACGGATGCGTCGGGGACTGGCGCTGACGGCCGAGGGCTCCGACGCCCACGCCTACCTCGTTCACCAGGCGGCCGTCGCCCAGGCCTGGGTCGACGAGGGCGATCCCGCCCCGAACGCCGACATGAACGACACCGCGAACGGCTACGAACTGTGCCCCGCGGGCGAACCGGGAGCCGAACCGCCCTGCGTCTCCTACAGCGACCTCACCGTCGAGGACGGTCTGGTCACGGGTCTGCTGGTCGACGGACGCGACCCGGGCCCCTCCCTCGTGGTCGCCGACGGCGAGGACGACGAGTCCGAGGGCGTGCGCGCCGACCTGGTGAGCGCCTACCAGTCCGTCGTCGACAAGACCCTGGTGGTGACGGTCGAGTTCAGCGCGAAGGAACGGGTCAGCCTCGACCTGCTCCAGGCCTCCTACGCGAAGAGGGGAGGCCGCGAACGTCGGACACAGTCGGCGGCGGGCCGCCTCGAACTCGACGCCGGTGCGACCACGCACGCCGCCTTCTTCTTCCCCGCGGCCGTCCCCGGTGGCACGCTCAGGGTGAACGGCTGCCTGGAGGAGTGCTCGGCCCAGGTCGAGATCGCACTGCCGGTCGAGCGGTAGGACCCTTCCCGGGGCCGGGAGGGGCACTACCGGACGTGGAC
>CALGOD010000674.1 GCA_937957845.1 uncultured Nocardiopsis sp. | reverse complement strand
GGCGCTCCGTGGGCAGGCCGTTGTCGTCCCATCCCATCGGGTAGAAGACGGCCTTGCCCCGCATCCGCTGGAAACGCGCGACGGTGTCGGTGTGCGTGTAGGAGAACACGTGGCCGATGTGCAGCGACCCCGAGACCGTGGGCGGCGGGGTGTCGATGGAGTAGACGTCCTCGCGGCTGCGGGTGCGGTCGAAGTGGTAGACGCCGGACTCATCCCATACGTCGTCCCACTTCGCCTCGATACCGTCCAGCGAAGGCTTGTCGGGCATGCGGAAGGAATGAGAGCGGTTGGTCATGGGGCCAATGGTAGTGCGCTCCTGAGCGTGTTCGCTCCGTGGTTTCGACCATCACACGAGGCTCCGCTCCGAATGCGGGCGCGCCGGGCTCGGTCCGCCGTCCTCCACGGTGACGTGAAAGGATCTCCCTTGTACGCACATGAGGGTGCGCGCCCGACGCGCGTCCTCGTACGCCCAACGGAAACGGTGAACGATTCGATGGCCAAGAAGGACGGCGGTGACATCGGCCCGGTGCTCGCTGGTCTCCTGGCGGGGATGGCCGCGCAGTACGTCATGCGCAAGGCACTGAACTTCGCCTGGACCAAGGCGACGGGCGAGGAACCGCCCACGGACGTGGACTCCCCCGACATCGGTCTCGGCCAGGCGCTGGGCTGGGCGGTGATGGCCGGTGTCGGCACGGAGGTGGCCCGGGTGCTGGCCGTACGCGCCGCCCGCGCGAAACTGGTGGGCCGTGGTCCCAAGGAACCGAAACGCTGAGGTCCGGGACTCGGCTCTCCTGTGACGACGGCGGGCGGCCGACCGCACCGGAGTGTGGTCGGCCGTCCGCCGTCGTGTTCGGCCGCACCTCCGGAGGAGGAGACGCGAACCGGGGAGAACGGCACGTTCCAGGACGCGCCGGGTCTCGATGGGGTTCGCCCGCGCGGGACGGGAGTGGTCGGAACTGGAGGGTTCAGACGTGGTCCCGTCCGCTCAGGCGCATTCCCTGCAGACCAGCTGGCCTGCGCGCTGCTCGGCGAGCTGACTGCGGTGCTGCACCAGGAAGCAGCGCGAGCAGGTGAACTCGTCGGCCTGGCGCGGGAGCACACGCACCGCGAGCTCCTCGCCGGACAGGTCCGCGCCGGGCAGTTCCATGCCCTCGGCGACCTCGTCGGGGTCGACGTCGATCGTGCCGGTGCCCTTGTCCACTCGCCGTGCCTGCAGCTCCTGGAGGCTATCTTCGTTGATGTCCTCGTCGGTCTTGCGCGGGCTGTCGTAGTCGGTGGCCATCTCTGCTAACTCCATCCCCCTCGTTCAGTGCCTCGTCGCGCGGGTGTAACGCTTGAGAGACCTTTGTTGTGCCCGGTTCGGCCGTTGAATTCTCCCGACTTCAGCGGAACATGTCCCCCTACCGGGCCACTGTGCACGGACCGGGAGTACCTTCGCTGGGTCGTGACCGAAGGCGGCCACGTACGGATACCGCCCAAGGGATCGATTTCCCTGTGTACTACCCAGCGTCGGGTGGCTCATAGACCTGGAGAATCCGTTTCCGCTCATCCCGGACAAAGCGCGAAACACATCCGGGAGCAGGCGAAAACCC
>CALGOD010000673.1 GCA_937957845.1 uncultured Nocardiopsis sp. | reverse complement strand
CCGTGCATGGTTTGAACCGCCCTGGATTTCCCGGAGGGTTGGTTGGTTACGCGACCTCCGGTTTGGGGGTCACAGTCGTAGCCTGCCGGTGAGCGTGTTCGAACTCAATGGGTGGCAGCTGCCCGATTGAGGAGTGGAGGCGGTCTCGGTTGTACCAGTGGACCCAGCGGGCGACCTGCCACTCGACGTCTGCGTGGTTCTTCCAGGTGGGTCCGCCGTCGTTGATCGCCTCGGTCTTGAACAGTCCGATCGTCGACTCACACAGGGCGTTGTCCAGTGCGTCTCCGACGGTGCCGATGGATCCGGCGATGCCGGCCTGGGCCAGTTCGGCGGTCAGCGCCAGAGAGACGTATTGCGACCCGGCATCGGAGTGGTGGACGAGCCGGCCGTGCTCCCAGCGGGCGCCGGCCCGGTGGCGCACGTCGATGGCCTGACGCAGGGCATCGGTGACCAGGAAGGTCCGCATGCTCGTTGCCACTCGCCAGCCCAGGATGCGGCGGGAGTAGACGTCCACGACGAAGGCGACGTAGACGAACCCGGTCAGCGTCCAGACGTAGGAGAAGTCGGCCACCCACAGCTGGTCGGTCGCGGTGGGCACGTGCCACCCGCGCTTGACCAGGTCGGGGTGGCGCGGCGCCTCGGCTCCCGCTCGGCGCGTCGTGGTGGTGCGGTGTCGTCCCCGGATCGCGCCGGTGATCCCGGCGATGGCCATGAGCCGGGCGACCTGGTCGCGGCCCACGTCGAAGCCGGCGCGGCGGGCGGCGTGCCACAGCTTGCGCACCCCGTACACGCCCCAGTTCTCCCGATGCAGCGTCACCAGCGCGTTGGCGAGGTAGGCCTCCTCCAGCACCGCCGGGCTGACGGGCTGGGCCTTGTGAGCGTAGTAGGTGGACGGCGCGATCTTCATCCCGTGCGCGGACAGCACGGTGCAGATCGGCTCGACGCCGAACCGGTCCCTGTAGGTGTCGATGTAGGCCACGATCACTTGAGTCGGCGGCCTGGCTCCGCCTGAGCGAAAAACGCTGACGCGGTCTTGAGGATCTCGTTCGCCCGCTCGAGCTCGGCCACGCGCTTCTTCAACGCGCGCACCTCCTCACTGTCACCCGAGCGCGTCGACCCGGTGGCCGCCGGGCGGGTGCCCTCGGCGCGCTCGGCCTCCTCCACCCAGTTCCGCAGCGTTACGGGGTTCACGTCCAGGAGCGAGCCGACGTGCTTGCGGGCGCCCAGCTTCGACTCGGTGCCCTCAGCGAGCTTCTCGCGGTACATCCGCACCGCCCGCTCCCGGAACTCACCGTCGTATCTCCTCGGTGCTGACATGAGAACCAGTCTCCCTTGCTAGATCAGCACCCTCCAGGAGATCCAGGGCGGTTCACACCCGCGCCGCTGGGGTCCTGGCCTCGAGGTTCCACGCCAAGGCACGCACCGCC
>CALGOD010000672.1 GCA_937957845.1 uncultured Nocardiopsis sp. | reverse complement strand
GCCTCCGTGCGCAGCCGCCGCAACAGCTCCACCATGGCCGTGTCCTGCACGGGCGCGTGCGTCCCCGAGGACCCGTGCCGCAGTACTCGCAGGCGACGCGGGGCGTGGGGGCGCATCGCCGGACCGACGGGATCCCCGCCTCCGACCAGTACCTCGTTCAGGCCGATTCCTCCGGGTGGCCCCAACAGGTTCGCGGCGGTGTCACCGTGGGGGTCCGCGCACACCAGCAGCGTCTCCGAACCCGTGCGCGCCAGGGCGGCGGACAGCGCCACGGCGACCGTCGTACCCGCGCGACCCGAGGCGGTGGCGGCGACCAGCAGCACACGGCCCGGCGTGGCACCCCCTTCCGCCTCCTCCAGAGGTCCGGGAACACCGGAGGACAGGCGGGCGCGCACCAGATGCGCGAACTCGTTGACCCGCTGTCCCGCACCGGTACCGTCGTCCAGCAGCACGGACCCGTGCTCGTCCGAACGCACCCGGTCGGACAGGTCGAGCAGAACCGGAAGCCCTGTGGTCCGAGCGGTGTCCTCGGTGTCGCGCAGGCGTGGATCGAGCCGGTCGCGGGCGACGGCGGCCGACAGGCCCACCAAGAGGCCGAGCGCGGCGCCGCCCACCGACCACAGGGCGGGAACGGGGCCGCTGGGCTCCTCGGGGAGACCGGCGGGGGTGAGCACCCGCCCGGCCTGGACCGTCTCCCGCAGCACGCTGAGCGGGCTGATCCCGTTGCCCAGTTCCGTGATCTCCTGACGCAGGGCCTCGACCCGTGTGCTCCTGCCGGGGAAGGCGGCCTCCTCGGCGACGGCCTCGGCCAGGTCCTCGTAACGGTCCTCACGCTCGCCGCGCAGCGCCTCCAGACGGTTGTCGACCAGTTCGTCGACCTGGGCGCGGCGCACCTCCAGATAGGCGTCGGCGTAACCCCTCGCGCCCGCCTGGGCCGCCTCCGGGGTGGAGGCGGAGAAGCTGATCTCCAGGACGTTGCTGTTGGGCGGGACGCTCACTTCCACGCGTTCGCGCAGATCATCGGTGGTGGGTGCGGGGACCTCCCCGGGAAGGGACTCGGCCACGACCGACGACACCTGGTCCGAGACCAGGATCTGGGCCTCGGTGTCCAGGTTGACGTCCCCCGACAGGCGCCCGGAGCGCTCCCCGGTGAACTCGTCCATCCCTGTGGGCTGGACCTGCACGGTGGTGACGGAGGTGTAGGTGGTGGGGAGGGCGACCACGATGGCGGCGCCGAGGACCAACCCGCCGATGACACCGGCTCCGATCAGTCGCCGTCGACGGCGCAGCAGTGCCGTGTACTCCCTCAGTTCCGGTCCGGACGGCCCGGAGATGTCGGTGTCCATCGGATCCTCTCCGTGCGAGCAAGGCCAACACCTTTAGTAATTGATTACACACTGAGTGTAGTGCCTTGGGGGGTGTCGGCCGCTGGAAAACCGTGATTCCCCACAGAGGGCGGTAAGAACGCCGTTCTCCCATGCGAGTCGCGGCCACGGAGGGCGGACGTACCGAAGAGACCTCGCGTCGTCACCCGCGGACGCGTCGAGGGGCGGCGGGATCCTCCCGCCGCCCCTCGCGCACGACCGGGACGGGGCTTCCCACCCGCCCCCGAAACGTCAGACGAACGCCACTGTGGGGGGAAGCCCGGTGGAGGACTCCCACGCCTCGTCGCACTGGCTCTGGGTGGACACCGTGTGCGCTCGGGCCGAGCAGTCCCGATACTGCGTCACCTCTTCCCGGTACACCACGGCGACCGAGGTCAGGGACAGGGACATCACGATTCCCAGGACGCCCACGGCCACGCTCATCAGCGCGCCCGGCGCCTGGGTCCGGTTCACCCGAGCGGCCCGCCGGGCACGGAAGCCCTGTACGACGCCGAACACGGAGAGCACGACGCCGTAGGGTGGCAGGAGCAGGCCCGCCGCGCCGAAGAACAGACCCCAAAGGCCCCCTCGCTCGACTCTGGGGGGCTGACCTTCGGATCGTGGCTCCGGGCTGTTGTCGGTCAAGGTTCACTCCTTCGGAACGCCCCCTCCGGGGGCGGCGGGGTCCGCTTCCGCAAGCGCGGAGGACACCCGGCGGTCCTTATCTCTCGGGGCGGTCCAGGAGGCCCTCGAGGCGCCCGTCACACGTCGGCCAACACCGCACTCCCCGTAGGTAGACGCTACCTGTCCCGATAGGGTTGGAACGCGTGTGGGTCCTGTGGACCCGTCGGCCCTCGGCGATGCCCGCGGTGCGGCCGTCCGAACCCGGTGCACGTACCGGGTGTGCGCGAAAACCGGATGCTGCGCCGTCCCCCGGCGCCCCCGGACGCGGGAGGCGGCTCCCGCACCGTTCTCTAAACACTGGGAGAAGCATTGACCGCGCGAGTGGTGGTCCTCATATCGGGCACGGGCAGCAACATGGCGGCGCTGCTGGAGGCGTCCAAGGACCCCGACTACGGGGCGAGCATCGTCGCCGTCGGCTCCGACCGCGAGGGTACCCGGGGCATCGAACTGGCGGACGGGGCCGGAGTCCCCACCTTCGTCGTCCCCTTCCGGGCCTACACCGACCGCGCGCGGTGGGACGCCGCCATGGCCGAGCGGATCAGCGGGTACCGCCCCGATCTGGTGGTCTCCGCCGGGTTCATGCGCATCCTCGGTCCCGCGGTGGTCGGCAGACACCCCGCCGTCAACATCCACCCCGCCCTTCTCCCCTCCTTCCCCGGCGCGCACGCCGTTCGTGACGCGCTCGCCCATGGTGTCCGCATCACCGGCACCACCATCCACTTCCTCGACGAGGGCGTCGACTCCGGGCCGATCATCGACCAGGCGAGTGTTCCCGTCGAGGACGACGATGACGAATCCAGCCTCCACGAACGCATCAAGGAAGTGGAGCGGAAGATGCTGGTCGACACGGTCGGCAGGCTCGCCCGCGAGGGCTGGACCATCGACGGCAGGCACGTGCGGTTCGGCCGCACCGAGCACAGCGTCGCCGACGCGACCTACACGAAGGAGAACCGGTGACCCAGCAGGCCATCAGGCGTGCGTTGATCAGCGTCTACGACAAGACCGGTCTGGAGGAGCTGGGCCTCGGCCTGGCCGAGGCCGGGGTGGAGATCGTCTCCACCGGCTCCACCGCCGCGCGGCTGCGCGAGGCCGGCATCCCCGTGACCCCCGTGGAGGACGTCACCGGCTTCCCCGAGATCCTGGAGGGCCGCGTCAAGACCCTGCACCCCTCGGTGCACGCCGGGCTCCTCGCGGACCGGAACAACCCCGAACACGTGGCCCGGATCGAGGAACTGGGCATCGTCCCCTTCGACCTGGTCGTGGTCAACCTCTACCCCTTCCGGGACACCGTCGCCTCCGGCGCCTCCGAGGCCGACTGCATCGAGAAGATCGACATCGGTGGACCCGCCATGGTGCGGGCCTCGGCCAAGAACCACGGCAGTGTCGCGATCGTGGTCGACCCCGGCGGCTACGACGAGGTCCTTCAGGCCGTCCGCGACGGTGGTTTCACCCTGGAGCAGCGCAAGCGTCTGGCCGGACTCGCCTTCCGGCACACCGCGGGCTACGACGCCGCGGTCGCCGAGTGGTTCTCCGACACCTACGCCCCCGACGAGACCGCCGTCGAGACCTCCTGGCCCGACTTCCGCGCCACCGTCCACACCCGCAAGGAGGTTCTGCGCTACGGCGAGAACCCGCACCAGCGGGCCGTCCTGTACACCGTCGACGGTGTCGCCGCGCACGGACTGGCCGGTGCGGAGCAGCTGCACGGCAAGGCCATGTCGTACAACAACTACGTCGACGCCGACGCCGCGCTGCGGGCCGCCCACGACTTCGAGCAGCCCTGCGTGGCGATCATCAAGCACGCCAACCCGTGCGGCATCGCCGTGGGCGCCGACAACGCCGAGGCCCACCGCAAGGCCCACGCCTGCGACCCCGTGTCGGCCTTCGGCGGTGTGATCGCCACCAACCGCCCCGTGGGAGCCGAACTCGCCGAGCAGATCGCCGAGGTCTTCACCGAGGTCGTGGTGGCACCCGGCTTCGATCCCGAGGCCGTGGAGATCCTCACCCGCAAGAAGAACATCCGTCTCCTGGTGGTCTCCGAGGCCCCCTCGCACTCCCGTGTGGAGACCCGCCAGATCAGTGGCGGCCTGCTCGCCCAGTCGGCCGACGCCATCGACGCCGAGGGTGACGACCCCGCCGCCTGGACCCTGGCCACCGGAAAGGCCGCCGACGAGACGGTCCTCGCCGACCTGGTCTTCGCCTGGCGGGCCGTGCGCGCGGTCAAGTCCAACGCCATCCTGTTGGCCTCCGGCGGCGCCACGGTGGGAGTGGGCATGGGTCAGGTCAACAGGGTCGACTCCGCCCGCCTGGCGGTCACGCGCGCGGGCGAGAGGGCGACCGGCTCCGTGGCGGCCAGCGACGCCTTCTTCCCTTTCGCGGACGGCCTGCAGATCCTCACAGAGGCCGGAATCCGCGCGGTCGTCCAACCCGGCGGTTCGGTACGTGACGAGGAGGTCATCGCCGCGGCCGAGGCCGCCGGAGTGACGATGTACCTCACCGGCACCCGGCACTTCTTCCACTGAGCGAGGAGCAACACATGAGCGCGACCGTCCTGGACGGCAAGGCCGTCGCCAAGTCCATCCGCGAGGAACTCTCCGAACGGGTGGCGAGACTGCACGACCGGGGCATCACCCCCGGTCTGGGCACGGTGCTGGTCGGCGACGACCCCGGCAGTCACTCCTATGTGCGGGGCAAGCACCGTGACTGCGCGCAGGTGGGCATCGCGAGCATCCGCCGGGACCTGCCCGCCGACGCCACGCAGGAGGAGGTGGAGCAGGCGGTCCACGAGCTCAACGCCGACCCCGCCTGTACGGGGTACATCCTGCAGCTGCCGCTTCCCCAGGGCCTGGACGAGAACCGGGTGTTGGGCCTGATCCATCCCGAGAAGGACGCCGACGGCCTCCAGCCCTCCAACCTCGGCAGGCTGGTGCTGATGCAGGAGGCGCCACTGCCGTGCACACCGCGCGGCATCGTGGAGCTGTTGGCCCGCTACCAGGTGCCGCTCAAGGGCGCCGAGGTGGTCGTGATCGGACGCGGTGTGACGGTGGGACGTCCCCTCGGTCTGCTGTTGACCCGCCGGTCGGAGAACGCCACCGTCACCCTGTGCCACACGGGCACCCGGGACCTGGCCGAGCACACGCGCCGTGCCGACATCATCGTGGCGGGGGCCGGTGTACCGGGTCTGGTCACCAAGGACATGGTCCGCCCCGGCGCGGCGGTGCTGGACGTCGGTGTCTCGCGCACCGACTCCGGGCTGGTCGGCGACGTCGCACCGGACGTGGCCGAGGTGGCGGGATACCTGTCCCCCAACCCGGGCGGTGTGGGACCGATGACCCGGGCGATGCTGCTGGTGAACGTGGTGGAGGCCGCCGAGCGTCAGGCCGCCGCGAGGTAGAGGACGCCCACGGCACCGATCGGTGACGGGGCCGCGGTCCTCCCTCGTGGGAGGACCGCCGTCGTGTCCACCGCGGAGCACGGTCCGTCCGGGCCGGTCAGCTGGCCTTGCGGTTCGAGCCGTCCAGCGGCATCGGACGGACCAGCCCCAGCGCCACGACCTCGTTGGCCAACCGGGTCCTGCGGTTCTGACCCTCGGGGATACGGAACTTCTGATAGAGCCGCAACAGGTGCTGTTTGACCGCCGCCTCGGTCACCACCAGGGCTCCGGCGATGTCACGGGCGGTGGCGGGGGCGACGAAGGCCTCCTCCGACAACGCGGGCCGGCACAGCGCGGTCAGTACGTCCAGCTCCCGGCGGGTGAGCTCGGGGGCGGCCCCGCGACGCAGTTCGACGTCGGGGCTGATCTGTTCCTGGGGGAGACCGCCGATCCGGCAACGGGCGTTCCCGAAGGTCACCACGTCGCCCTCCTCCAGGACACGGCGCGCGATGGGGCGGCCGTTCACACGGGTTCCGTTGCGGGACAGGCCGAGGTCGACCACGTAGACGTAGGGTCCGCGGCGGACCAGTTCGGCGTGGAGCTGAGAGACACTGAGGTCGTTGAGCCGGACGTCGGCACCCGCGCCGCGGCCGATGGTGGTGACCTCACCGTCGAGTCGGTGGATGTCCCCGGTCTCTTCGACCCGGAGGTAGGGGCCGTCCACGGTGAGTCCTCCCGAACTGGGGTGGCGGTGCCGATAGGGGTGCTGGCGTCGGTGGTGGAGAGGTGACTGTCGGGGGGAGGCCGTTCGGCCTGCGCGTTGAGTGGGCTTCATGGGGGCGATCCTTGCTCACCGGTGCACTCATCTCCAGCTTGGTTACCCGGGTGGTACGTGTTCTACGCTCTTACTCTGGAGTTAGGCGGACAAGGCGCGTGAATACGGATCTGTAGCCGCATCGGAAGCGGGAAACGGTCACCGCGGGACTCTCCGAGGGGCAGAGCCGTTTCCGTGAGGCCTGAGGCCTGGGGGACACGGATCACTACAATGGGCGCGTCTCACCCGGACGGGAAGCCCCGCTTCCCACCCGGCACGGCCGGACACCCAGAAAATGAGCCTTCGGAGCGGTGTTCGGTTTCGGACGGTCCGTCTCCAGTGACCGGACGGTCTCGCCGGTCGCCGGGAAGACATGTA
>CALGOD010000671.1 GCA_937957845.1 uncultured Nocardiopsis sp. | reverse complement strand
ACCTGCTCCTGTCCCGACAACTTGGCGATGGCGTCCATGATGGCGTCCGTGGCCGCACGGCGTGGGCGCGCCTTGTGGGCCTGCCCGTGCCACGCCGACAGGTCCACCGGTTCGCCGAACCGTACGCCCACACGGTTGAGGGAGGGCACCTTCCGGCCGGGAGGAAGGATGCGGTCGGTGCCGGCCAGCGCCACCGGCACCACGGGGGCGCCCGTGGTCAGGGCCAGCCACGCCAGTCCGGTCTGGCCGCGGTAGAGACGGCCGTCGGGAGAACGCGTGCCCTCGGGGAAGATCCCGAAGACCTCTCCGCTCTCCAGCACCTTGAGGCTGTTGTCCATGGCCTCCTGTGCGCTCTGCCCCGGACGCCGGTCCACCGAGAGCTGGCCGATGGCGCGCAGGGCGCGGGTGAACATCCGTCGGGGCAGGGTCCCCTCGTCGAAGAGTTCCTGCTTGGCGATGAAGCGCACGGGCCGGGGACAGGCCACACCGACGAAGAGAGGGTCGATCAGAGCCAGGTGGTTGACCGCCAGGATCGTCGGGCCGTGCCTCGGGACGTTGTGCACGCCCTCCACACGCTGGGGCCACACCAGACGTGAGGCGGGCGCGATGACGGTCTTGGCGGCTCCGTACAGTGACACTGATCGCTCTTCTCGGTGATGGCGGGTCCGTGCTGGTGTGCGGACCTCGGGGGTCTCGTGGTCCGTGCGCTTTCGAGCTTAGCGGGGCCGCGAGGTGAGGGGACCTGGGAACGGAAGGGCGTGCGGCCGGGTGAAATCGGCCCTCGTGAACACTGCCGTGCGCCACGTCACAGCCGCTAGGGTTTCTGGTCGAGGGCGTGTTCGGCGGGCTCCGCCCGGCAGCACGCGTGCCCCACAGCACGCCCTGGGCCTCTGGTGCAGGTCAGAGGTCGTTCCCCGACGCGAGCGAGGAAACAGCCATGCCGAAACTGGTCGACGTCAGCCACCAGATCACGAATGGGATGACCACCTGTCCGGGGCTACCGGAACCGAACATCCAGGAGAACACCTCGACCCCGGGAACCGCGCACGGTCACGGCGACAGCACCGGACGTGTATCGATGGTCGGTGCGACCGGCACCTACGTGGAGATGCCCGCCCACCGTTACCGCGACGGCGCCGACCTCGCCGACCTCGACCTGTCCCGCGTGGCGGACCTGCCCGGTGTGTTCGTCGACGTCACCTCCGCCTCCCAGGTCGGTCCGGAGTTCTTCGACGGTCTGGACGTGCACGGACGCGCCGTGTTGGTACGCACCGGCTGGGACCGTTACTGGCGCACCGAGGCCTACGGGCGGCCGGGGCATCCGTACCTGACCGAGACCGCGGCCAAGACACTCGTCGACGGCGGCGCCACCCTGGTGGGTACCGACGCGGTCGGTGTGGACGACACCTCGCCCGCGGCCGAGGGCGCGAGGCCCGCGCTGGCCGTCCTGCTCGCCGCGGGGATCCCCGTGGTCTCGCACCTGTGTCTGCTCGACCGACTGCCCGAACGGGGGTTCACCTTCTTCGCGGTCCCGGCCAAGGTCCGGGGGATGGCGGCCTTCCCCGTACGGGCCTTCGCCCGCGTGGACTGACCGCGGACCAGGACGCCTCAAAGATCGGCGTCCACCTCCTTCTGGGCCCGGCGCCGCTCGCGCTGGGCCCGGCGCTCGGCCTCCTGAAGCGCCGCGCGTCGGTCCTGTGCGACGGCGCTGGTCATCGCGTTGGACAGCGCCCTCAGCTCCATGTTGATCCGCGGGTAGGCCGGTAGTCGGGGAAGGGCGCCCATGCGGGGGGTGCGTCTTTCCTCCAGCGAGGCGGCCAGCTCCCGGAAGGCCAGGTCCACCCTCTGCAGGGTGATGGTGCCCGTCGTTTCGGGTTGGTCTCGGGCCAGGGCGGACAGCGCCAGATAACCGGTGCGCTGGGTGGCCACCACCACCGGCCAGAGGGGCCGGGTGGACGCCGCGCGCGGTACGTCACCGATCGCGCTGTCGTAGACCCCGCGCAGGTCCACCAGGGCCGCCCGCATGTCCCGCCGCAACTGGTAGCGGTGCTTCGGACCGATCTTCACGTCCGGGTCCAGCACGGCGAGGATGCATTCGCGCGAGATCCGCAGCACGTTGACGATGGCCTGGGGCAGGCGTGTGGCCGAGGCCCCGCGCCACAGCAGCACCGAGCCGAGTAGACCGAACACCGACCCCACCACGGTGTCGATGATCCGGGACTGGGCCAGGTCGGTGATGGGTTCGGGGGCGGCGGTGGCGGAGAGCAGCAGAGCCATCGGCGTCACCAGGATCGACGCGTAGAAGAAGTTACGGCCCACCACCAGCTGGGTGAGTCCCTGGAACACCGCCGCGAGCACGATGACCAGGGCCAACGGTGGGTGCAGGGCGATCAGCGCGGCACCGACGACCACGCCCACCAACGTGCCCAGCGACCGTTGCAGGGCGCGGTTCATGGTCAGCACCACGCTCCCCGCCTGCAGCACGGTGGTCGCGGTCAGCCCCACCCAGTAGTAGCGGTCCAGGCCCAGGAGGAGACTGAACCCGCAGGCCGCGGTGACCGTGATCCACATACGCAGCGCGGTGGGACGTACCAGCGAGTCCGTCTCCAGGCTGGAGCGCAGTGAGTCCCACAGCGCCGGGTAACGCTCGTCGAGCAGGGTCTCGGCCTGTTCGTCGTCCTCGTGGGAGGTGCGGCGGGTGGCCTGCGCGGCCCGGACCAGCCGGCCGTAGAGCCTGGACTCCAAGGTGCGCGGTCGAATGCCCCGGCGCAGCTCGTCCAGTTCCGCGGGGTCGGGGGCACGGGAGGGGTCGGCCACGGCCGACGACAGGCGCTCCGCGAAGTCGGCCGCCTTCTCGGGCAGTGGGGTGGTGCGGGCCAGACCCACCTGGGTGACGGCCAGGTGGATGTCGGAGACCCATCGCAACGACGCACGCAGTCGGGCCGCCTCGGATGTGGTGCGATAACCACGGGTCTGCGCCAGTAGTACGATCCGCCAGGCCTCGGCCACCGCCACGGAGGCCTCGTGTTGGGCGTGGTCCAGATCGGGGGTGCCCACGGCCCGCAACAGGGACGCCAACTGCCGATAGGCCTCGGCCACCGCGCGGTACTCGGGATGGCGGGCGCGTACCGGTGCGCCCGCCATCGACACCGACCAGCCCACGGCCGCGCCGAGGGCGGCCACGGCGGCGTGGAAGGGGACGTCGACCAGTCCCCCGGGGGCGATGGTGGAGATCGCTCCCACCAGTACGAAGAACAGGGGCCCGGGGCGGTCCACCCTCCAGGCGGCGCACACCCAGGTCGCCACGCCGGCGGTCAGGCCGATGGACAGCACCGGCACCCAGGGGGCCAGTGCCGAGGCCAGGGAACCCAGGGCCACGCTGGCCACGAAGCCGAGGCCCACCAGGGCCAGCGCGGCGGAACGGTAGACGTAGGGGGTCTTCTTCTCGTACAGGACCGTCATGGAGCCCAGAGCGGCCAGCGTGCCGATCTCGGTGCCGAACATCCAGGCGGCCAGGGAGAAGGACAGTGACATGGCCAGGGTCGCCTTGGCCGCGGTGGCCCATGCCCATGAACCGGACTGGAGGCCGAACAGGGCCTTGAGGTCCACGCGTGGGCGGGGGCGTTCGCCCACCAGGGCGCGTTCGGGACCTTCCAGAGAACCACCCAGATTCATCGGTCCGGTGTCTCCAGTGGTTCCCTGATCTCGCACGATTTCCATCCTAGAGCGGGGCAAATCAGTACCTAAGTGCCTTTTCAGGCATACAGCAGGGTAAGCGTCACGCCTGTGCGGTGGTGGCGCCGCGTGCCCCGGTGTCCTCGGTACGGTCGCTCCGTGCCTGTTCCGCGAGGCGTTCGGCCTGTTCGGCGCGCTCCAGCGCCCGGTCACGCGCCTCCTCCGCCAGGGCCAGACGGGCGGCTGCGGCCTCCCGGGCCTCGTTCAGGGTGAGCTCGGCCCCTCGGCGTTGGGCGTCCAGTTCCGCGGTCAGACGTTCACGGTCGGCTCGGAGCCGCTCCAGCTCCGTGGTCAGACGCTCACGTTCGGCGGCGGCCGCCTCTCGGTCCGCCTCCAGACGACGACCGGCCCGGTCCAGTTCCGCGTCGAAGCGCTCGCGCTCGGCGGCCAGCGTCC
>CALGOD010000670.1 GCA_937957845.1 uncultured Nocardiopsis sp. | reverse complement strand
CGCACTGGATGCAGCGCTCCCGGTCCAGCAGCACCTGCGTGGACAGCGCGACCGGCTTGGGGAAGGTCCGCTTGACGTCGATGAAGCGGCTCTCGCCCTGGCCGGTGGACATGGCCTGGTTCTGCAGGGGGCATTCGCCGCCCTTGTCACAGACCGGGCAGTCCAGCGGGTGGTTGATGAGCAGGAACTCCATGATCCCGCGCTGGGCCTTCTCGGCCACCGGGGAGGTCAGGTGGGTGTTGACCACCATCCCCTCCATCACGGTGATCGTGCAGGAGGCCTGGGGCTTGGGCATGCCGCGCCCGTTGCCCATGTCGGGGATCTCGACCAGGCACTGGCGGCAGGCGCCGACCGGGTCCAGGAGCGGGTGGTCGCAGAACCTGGGGATCTGGATGCCCAGGAGTTCGGCCGCCCGGATGAGCAGCGTGCCCTTGGGCACCTGGATCTGGAAGCCGTCGATGGTGACGGTGACGAGGTCCTCGGGTGGCGGTGCCGGCACCGATCCACCGGTGGAGTTGGAGGTGACTGTCACTGGTGTCCTCCCGTCGAGGTCGTCCTGTCGCCCCACAGGGTGGCCTTGGAGTGGTCGAAGGGGCAGCCGCCCTTCTCCACGTGGTCGATGTACTCCTGTCGGAAGTACTTGATCGAGGACATGACGGGGCTGGTCGCTCCGTCTCCGAGGGCGCAGAAGGAGCGGCCGAGCAGGTTGTCGCAGATGTCCAGGAGCTTGTCCAGGTCGGCCTCGGTGCCCTCGCCCCGCTCCAGTCGGTCCAGGACCTGGACCATCCAGAAGTTGCCCTCACGGCAGGGCGTGCACTTGCCGCAGGACTCGTGGGCGTAGAAGGCGATCCAACGGCCGACCGCGCGTACCACGCAGGTGGTCTCGTCGAAGATCTGCAAGGCCCGCGTGCCGAGCATGGATCCGGCTGCCCCCACCGACTCGAAGTCGAGCGGGGTGTCCAGGTGCTCGTCGGTGAAGATCGGGGTGGAGGAGCCACCGGGCGTCCAGAACTTGAGCCGGTGCCCGGCCCGGATCCCTCCGGCCATGTCGAGCAGTTCGCGCAGGGTGATGCCGAGCGGCGCCTCGTACTGGCCGGGGTTGGTCACGTGCCCGGACAGGGAGAAGAAGCCGAATCCGGCGGACTTCTCGGTGCCCATGGACGTGAACCACTCGGCGCCGTTGGCGACGATGCTCGGCACGCTGGCGATGGACTCGACGTTGTTCACCACGGTGGGTGAGGCGTAGAGGCCGGCCACCGCGGGGAAGGGCGGCTTGAGCCGGGGCTGGCCGCGGTAACCCTCCAGGGAGTCCAGCAGCGCGGTCTCCTCACCGCAGATGTAGGCGCCCGCTCCGGTGTGGACGACGAGATCGAGGTCGAAGCCGCTGCCGAGGATGTTCTTGCCCAGCAGTCCGGCGTCGTAGGCCTCCGCCACGGCCCGGCGCAGGCGCCGGATGACGTGGACGACCTCGCCGCGCACGTAGATGAAGGCCTGGTTCGACTTGATCGCGTACGAAGCGATCATCACGCCTTCCAGCAGCACGTGCGGGTTGGCGAGCATGAGCGGGATGTCCTTGCAGGTGCCCGGCTCGGCCTCGTCGGCGTTGACCACGAGGTAACGCGGGTTGGGGTTGTCCGCGGGCAGGAAGCCCCACTTCATCCCCGTGGGGAACCCGGCGCCGCCCCGGCCGCGCAGGCCGGACCGCTTGACCAGGTCCACGATGGCGTCGGGCTCCATCCCCAGGGCCTTGCGCAGTGCGTTGTAGCCCCCGGTGGCCTGGTAGCCCTCCAGGGTGAAGGAGTCCGGCCGGTCCCAGTTCGCGGACAGGACCGGGGTCAGGGTGGTCACTTGGCGTCCTCCTCGTCCTGCTCTGCGGGCCTGGCCGGGAGGTTCTCCGGGTCGGGGGCCTTCCAGCCGCGTTCCTTGGCCAGCTTGAGCCCGGCCAGGGAGGGGGCGGCGGCCTGCACGCCCTCGCCCGCGCGGCCGTCCTCGAATCCGGCCAGGATCCGGGAGTTCTGCTTCCAGGTGCACAGGCTGGAGGGGCCACGCGTGGGCGCCACGTCCTTGCCCAGCCGCAGGTCGTCCACCAGCTGCTTGGCCTTCTCGGGGGTCTGGTTGTCGAAGAACTCCCAGTTGACCATCACCACGGGGGCGAAGTCGCAGGCCGCGTTGCACTCGACGTGCTCCAGCGTGACCTTGCCGTCCTCGGTGGTCTCGCTGTTGCCGACGCCCAGGTGGTCCTTGAGCGTCTCGAAGATCTCGTCGCCGCCCATCACCGCGCACAGGGTGTTGGTGCACACGCCCACCTGGTAGTCGCCGCCCTGACGGCGGCGGTACATGGTGTAGAACGTGGCGACCGCGGTGACCTCGGCGAGGGTGATGTCGAGCTGGTCGGCGCAGAAACGCATGCCGGCCTTGCTGACGTATCCCTCCTCGGACTGCACCAGGTGCAGTAGCGGCAGCAGCGCGGACCGCGGCCGAGGGTAGCGGCCGATGATCTCCTTGGCGTCCCGCTCCAACCGGGCGGTGACCTCGGCGGGGAACGCCTCGCGCGGCTCCGCCGCCTTCGTGGTCTCGGTGCCGTCGTGCTCGCTCACCGGTCCACACCTCCCATCACGGGGTCGATACTGGCCACGGCCGCGATCACGTCCGCCACCGTGCCGCCTTCGCACATGGCGGCGACCGTCTGCAGGTGGGTGAACGAGGGGTCGCGGAAGTGCACGCGGTACGGGCGGGTGCCCCCGTCACTGACCGCGTAGCAGCCCAGCTCGCCCTTGGCGCTCTCGACGGCCGCGTAGACCTGGCCCGCGGGTACTCGGAAACCCTCGGTGACCAGCTTGAAGTGGTGGATGAGCGCCTCCATGGAGCTGCTCATGATGTGTGCGATGTGGTCGGGCGAGTTGCCCAGACCGTCGGGACCCAGCGCCAACTTGGCGGGCCAACCGATCTTGGCGTCCTCGACCATCACCGGGCCGGGCCGGAGCTTGTCCAGGCACTGCTCGATGATCTTGAGGCTCTCCTCGATCTCGGCCATGCGCACCCGGTAGCGGGCGTAGACGTCACCGCCGTCGGAGACCGGGACGTCGAACTCGTAGTCCTCGTATCCGCAGTAGGGCTTGGCCTTGCGCAGGTCCCAGGCCAGGCCGGAGGCGCGCAGCATCGGCCCGGTGACGCCGAGCGCCATGCTCCCGGGCAGGTTGAGGTAGGCCACGTCCTTGGTCCGGGCGAGGTAGATGGGGTTCTCGTCCAGGAGCTTGCGCATGATGTCGATGCGCTTGGGCATCTCCTTGAGCAGCTCGCGGACCTTGTCGACCGCACCGGGCGGCAGGTCCTGGGAGACGCCGCCGGGACGCACGTAGGCGTGGTTCATCCGCAGGCCGGTGACCAGCTCGAAGATGTCCAGGATCATCTCGCGCTCACGGAAGCCGTTGGTCATGACCGTGGTCGCGCCCAGCTCCATGCCGAAGGTCGCCATCGCCACGAAGTGGGAGGCCATCCGGTTGAGCTCCATCATCATCACGCGGATGACATCGGCCCGCTCGGGGATGCGGTCCTCGATGCCGAGCAGCTTCTCGACCGCCAGGCAGTACGCCGTCTCGTTGAAGAGCGGCGTCAGGTAGTCCATGCGGGTGACGAACGTGGTGCCCTGCGTCCACGTCCGGTATTCCATGTTCTTCTCGATACCGGTGTGCAGGTAGCCGATACCGACGCGGGCCTCCGTGCAGGTCTCACCGTCCAGGGTGAGGATCAGCCGGAGCACGCCGTGCGTGGACGGGTGCTGCGGGCCCATGTTGATGACCAGGCGTTCGGCGCTGGTGGACTGCGCCTTCTCGATGACCTCGTCCCAGTCTCCGCCGGAGGCGTCGATGTAGTCCTCTGTGACGGTCATTGCGGGCCTCCCTTCGTGGCCGAGTGCTGTGCGGTGGCGATCACTTGTAGGACCTCCGCTCGTCCGGCGGGGGCACTGTGGCGCCCCGGTACTCGACGGGGATGCCGCCCAGCGGGTAGTCCTTGCGCTGCGGGTGGCCGTGCCAGTCGTCGGGCATCTGGATGCGTGTCAGCGCGGGGTGGCCGTCGAAGACGATCCCGAAGAAGTCCCAGGCCTCGCGCTCGTGCCAGTCGTTGGTCGGGTAGACCGACACCAGGGACGGCACGTGCGGGTCGGCGTCGGGGCAGGTGGTGGACACCCGGATCTCGCTGTTGTGGGTGAGGGAGCGGAGGTGGTAGACCGCGTGCAGCTCCCGGCCGGCGTCGTCGGGGAAGTGGACCCCGACCACTCCGGTGCACAGCTCGTAGCGCAGTGCCGGGTCGTCGCGCAGCACGCGGGCCACCTCCAGGAGCGCCTCGCGGCGCACGTGGAAGGTCAGCTCGCCGCGGGAGACCTCGACCCGCTCCACGACTCCGGCGTTCTCCCCCAGCGCGGCCTCCAGGTCGTCGGCCACCCGGTCGAAGTCGGCGGTACGCGGGTCGTCGGGGTCGGTGAAGGGGCGCCCGCTGTACACGGGAGCGCTCCCCCGTACCCGCAGACCTCCGAAGCCGGAGGTGTCCCCGGTGGTGTGGGTGCCGAACATCCCGGTGCGCCGGACCGGCGCGGCCAGGCGCTCGCGGCCCAGCTTGTCGGGGAGGTTGGCGGCTTCCTCGTCGCGTTCGCGTTCGTGTTCGGTGCTCATGTCAGTCCTTGCTCACCAGCGGCAGCGAACGGCGGAGCATGCGCTCCTCGATCTCGGTGATCTCCTGCTCCCTGTGGGCGCCGAGCTTGGTGTTCTGCACCTTGTCGTGCAGTTTGAGCACGGCGTCGAGGAGCATCTCCGGCCGCGGCGGGCAGCCGGGCAGGTAGATGTCGACCGGGACGATGTGGTCCACGCCCTGGACGATCGCGTAGTTGTTGAACATGCCGCCGCTGGAGGCGCACACGCCCATGGCGATGACCCACTTGGGCTCGGGCATCTGGTCGTAGATCTGACGCAGGACGGGGGCCATCTTCTGGCTGACGCGTCCGGCGACGATCATCAGGTCGGCCTGGCGCGGGGTGGCGCCGAACTTCTCCATGCCGAACCGGGCCAGGTCGTAGTGCGGACCGCCGACGGCCATCATCTCGATGGCGCAGCAGGCCAGTCCGAACGTGGCGGGCCACATGGAGGTCTTGCGGGCCAGACCCACGACCTGCTCGACGGTCGAGAGCAGGATGCCGCTGGGCAGTTTCTCTTCGAGTCCCATCAGCTGCGGACCTCCTTCGGGCTGGGCTGCGGGGTCAGGACGGGTGTGGGGCGCGCCCCGGATCTCGTTGTCCGGCCGGGTCCCCCTAGGGGGGTGTCGTTCGGGCACGGGCCGAAGCGGAGCGGAGTCCCATGGAGAGCGTTGCCTGGTTCTATCGATCTCGCTCTCCGGCCGGGACCTCCCCCTAGGGGGGTGTCGCTCGGGCGCCGGCGGGGTTCTGGAGGTACCGAAGGCGTGTTCGCGAGGAACGAGCCAACACGCCGTAGGTGCCGAAGGTTCCCGCCTTTCGGGGCGTCCGAGCACGGGCCGAAGCGGAGCGGAGGCCCATGGAGAGCGCTGCCTAGTTCCATTCCAGGCCTCCGCGGCGCCACTCGTAGGCGTAGGCGATGGAGACGTTCACCAGGAAGAGGATGATCGCGATCAGTCCGAACCAGCCCAGTGCGTCGAAGTGCACGGCCCAGGGGATGAGGAAGATGATCTCGATGTCGAAGATGATGAACATCATGGCCGTCATGTAGTACTTGATCGTGAAACGGCCGCCGCCCGCGGGCTGTGGTGTGGGTTCGATGCCGCTCTCGTAGGCCTGCATCTTGGCGCGGTTGTAGCGCTTGGGCCCCAGGAGCGCTCCGGCCAGCATCGACACCACGACGAACGCGGCGCCGATCCCGCCGAGTACGAAGACCGGTGTGTACAGTTCCACGGTCACCTTCCTCCTGGCTGTCCGGTCCGCCCGCGCGGCGTACCGGGAGTGCGTGTGATTGCCTTCACTTGTGCGGACTCATCTCTGGCTCGTCCCATGTGTCTGTCCGGGCTGGGGCGCCCGGGTGTGCTGTGTCCGCTTCGGGTCTGTCCGACCGCGCCCTCGACGCGGGGGCATCCGACGTCTCCCAGTGCGCGCTCGGCCGGAACCCGTGCCGTCTAGGCCGCGGGGGCGAGGCGGGACAGGCCGTTGATGACCCGGTCCATGGCGTCTCCCTGTGTGGGTTCGGTGAGGTTGGCCAGCAGTTTGAGCACGAACTTCATGAGGGTGCGCTGACGGAGGCCGTACTTGGTCGCGTACTTCATGAACTCGGGCTGGCCGATGATCTTCACGAAGTAGCGGCCGAGCGTGTAGTAGCCGCCGTAGGCTTCGGCGAGCACCTCGGGATAGCGCAGCAGGGCCCGCTCACGGGTCTGTTGGGTGGGACGGCCGTTCGCCTGCACGATCACCTCGGCGGCGGTGCTCGCGGCCTCCATGGCGTAGGCGATGCCCTCGCCGTTGAAGGGGTTGACCATGCCGCCGGAGTCGCCGACGAGCAGGAGGCCCCGCGAGTAGTGCGGCACCCGGTTGAAGCCCATGGGCAGGGCCGCGCCCCGGATGGCGCCCTTGCGGTTCTCCTCGGTGAAGCCCCACTCCTCGGGCATCGACTCGGTCCAGCGGCGCAGGAGTTTGCGGTAGTCCACGTCCTGGAAGGAGGCGGTGGAGTTGAGGACGCCGAGTCCGACGTTGCTCGTGCCGTCGCCCACTCCGAAGACCCAGCCGTAGCCGGGCAGGAGGACGTCCTTGTCGCCGCTGCGGTCCCACAGCTCCAGCCAGGACTCCAGGTAGTCGTCCTTGTGTCGGGGACTCTCGAAGTAGGTGCGCACGGCCACGCCCATGGGACGGTCGTCGCGTTTGCGGATGCCCATGGCCACCGACAGGCGCGAGGAGTTGCCGTCCGCGGCCACGACCAGCGGCGCCCGGAAGGTGACGGGTTCGCGGTCGGCGTTCCTGGCGTGCACCCCGACGATGCGGTTGCTGCGCTCGTCCATGAGGGGGCCGGTGACGGTGGTGCGCTCAAGGAGCTTGGCTCCGGCGGAGACCGCGCGACCCACCAGGATCTGGTCGAAGTCGTAGCGGGTGCGCACCAGACCGAAACCCGGGTAGGCGGCCAGGTCGGGCCAGGGCAGTTCGAGGCGTGCGCCGGCGCCGACGATGCGCAGGCCGTGGTTCTTGATCCACCCCTCGTCCTCGAAGGTGATGCCCATCGCGGTGAGCTGCTTCACCGCTCGCGGGGTGAGTCCGTCGCCGCAGACCTTCTCCCGGGGGAAGGAGGTCTTCTCCAGCAGCAGGACGTCCAGTCCGGCCTGGGCGAGGTAGTAGGCGGTGGTGGAGCCGGCCGGGCCTGCGCCGACGACGATGACGTCGGCGTCGTACTCGATCCGCTCCCGGCCTCTGGGAGAGGAAGAGGTGGCTGTCTCACTCACGGGTGGTCCTCGACTGCTCGCGCGGGTACACCGTGGCGGGCCTACCTGCGGGGATCGACCCGCTCACGGGGGAGTCCGGGACGCTGTTGGGCGTCCGTTATGTCCGACATATGGTTATGTGTCCAATGACTCGTGTTCTTGTGACGCGGTTCACAAGGCCACTTTCCCGAAGTCTAGACCCTCCCGAACGTGGTGGCGAGTCCCAGGGGGGTATGAGACCCCCTCCCCCCAAAGCAGGACATAGGTACACAGACAGCACGACTCACCCCAAAAACCGTTCACTCTCTGCCAAAAGACCAGCTCAGGGTTGTTACCGGCACCCCAGCGTCCCCACGGAGAACACAAAAAACCCGGGGAGGCGAGACCCTCCCCGGGTTACGGATTCCTTATACAGCGTGCGCTAGGCGCACACGTCGAGTCCGCTCCTACTCCTCACGGAAGCCGCGGTGCAGGGCGACGATGCCCCCCGACAGGTTGCGCCAGGCCACCCGCGACCACCCCGCCTTCTGCAGGTACCGGGCCAACTCGGCCTGCTTGGGCCAGGCCATGATCGACTCCGACAGGTAGTCGTAGGACTCACCTCGTCCGGAGACCGCTCCCGCGATCTTGGGCAGGGCGCCCATGAGGTAGGTGGAGTAGAGCCGGTCCACGAAATCGACCGGGATGTGGCTGAACTCGCAGATGACCATGCGGCCACCGACCTTGGTCACGCGCAACAGCTCGCGCAGCGCCTGGTCGACGTCGTTGACGTTGCGCAGACCGAAGGAGATCGTGACCGCGTCGAAGGTCTGGTCCGCGAAGGGCAGACGCAGGGCGTCTCCCGCCACGAAGGTCACCCCGCCCCGGTCGGCGCCGCCGCGCCTGCGCACCCCGGCCCGGAGCATGCCCAGGGAGAAGTCGCAGGCCACCACGCGCGCGCCCTTCTTCACGAAGGACTCCGAGGAGGTACCGGTCCCCGCGGCCAGATCCAGGACGAGCTCGCCGCTGTAGGCGTCGACCGCGTTGACGACGGCCCTGCGCCACAGGCGGTCCTGGCCCAGGGAGATGACGTCGTTGACCAGGTCGTAGTCGTCGGCGATGTCGTCGAACATCGCGGCGACGTCCTGGGGCTTCTTGTCGAGTTCAGCGCGGGTCATGGCACAAGACTAAGGGTCGGTCGCCGACCCCGCGCATCCGGTGTGCCGGCACTCGGGCCGATACCGGTCAAATCGGTGGGAAAAGGGCGCGACGCACGGAAGAATGGGCTCTCTGGAGCGAACCGGGCCGGACGGGCGGGCGTCCCATGTTCAGTGGGCACCGTTGCGGCTGTGAGGGGCACATGAAGTTCGACGTGGTGGAACCGACCGAAGAGCAGGCCGTCCTCGACGACGAGATCGCGCCTCCTGGGGAGGAGGAGCCTCTCCCCCGAACGCACCTCACGCCCGCCCTCGCCGGCCGTCGGACACGGGCCGGGCTCCGCGACGACCTCACCCGGCTCGGCGCCTCCCTGGGAAGGCTCCACGAGCACATCCGGATCGCCCAGCGCCGCGAACTCGACGAGGCCCCGGCCGCACCTCCACCGCCCCCGAGCTTCCGCGCCGGCGCCTTCTCCCGCTCCGACCCCCGCTGACCTTCCGTCGACCGATCCCCCGAGAGGAGAACCCCCGTGTCCAAGTGGAACATCCAGCCCGCCGAAGTGGGCTCCGTACTGACCAAGGTCGCCGCGCACATCGGGGAGGAAGGTGGATCCGACGGGCTCGTCGGATCCATGACCTCGACCGAGAACCTGCTCACGAGCATCAGCGAGGAGGCGGACAGCACCCCCGTCAGCATCGCACTGGGAGAGTTCGCCCAGCACAACTTCGAACTGATGGGCGACATGACCAAGCTGACCGTCAGCGCCGTCACCGGTGCGAGTGAGGCCACCACGCAGTACGTCAAGGGAAACCTGGAGATGGCCGCCGAGGCTCAGGAGAACGCGGGCGTGGTCCCCGAGCCCGAGACCCCGGTGTACGGCCCCCACACACCCGTGTAGTCCTCTCACCTCCCTCCCCCGCCACGGTCCCCTGCCCCGGAAGACCCCGACTCCGACCTTCCTCCGGATCCCAGATGGAGACACCCCCGTGACCGAGATGTGCACGCCCACCGGCGGTCTCGTCAACCCCGCCGCCTTCCCCGTTCCCAAGGCCAGTCCCGCCACCTTGGAACGCCAGGCCAGGGATCTGCGCCGCGAGGGCGGGACCGTGGCCGGGCTCGGCGAACAGATCAAGAGCGACTGGGCCGGCCTGTCCTCCTGTTACTCCGCTCCCGAGGACGAGACCCTGTACGCGGTGGTCGACCCCGTCGCCACCGACGGGGAGAGCGTGGAGAGCTCGTTCGACAAGGCCGCCACCGCGCTGGAGGGCTTCGCCGAGGAGGTCCGCGAGATCCAGCGCAAGTGGACCACCCTCAAGAGCGACGCCTACACCTTCCTCAACTCCATCGACACCAGCAACGACGACTGGAAGAAGGCGGACGGGCTCTGGAACCGCATCCGGGGCAACGAGAGCGAGAAGGTCCAGGAGCACCAGGACCTCCTCGACCGCGCCGACGCCCTGCGCCGGGAGTACGAGCGGGCCGAGATCGACTGCGCCAACGCCATCAACGCCGGCATCCCCGACCGCACCAGGTTCGTGGCGGGCGACGGCAGCGGCGAACCCCCCTCGGACGGCGTGTACGAGCACGGGTACGACGGCTACCTGGGCGACGTCGACATGGCCTGGGGCGGCTCCGTCGAGACCGACCACGGGTGGTGGATCGACGCGGGGGCGGCGGTCAAGGACTTCGGCGTGGGCATCGCCGAGGACGTCGGCGGGTTCCTCGGCGCGCACAGCTCCGAGGGCTGGTTCCAGAAGTCCTGGGGCGACGCCCTGTACGAGTACCACGAGACCAACCTGCAGTCCCTGGCGGGCCTGGTCGGCATGTACGACGCCGAGAGCGGCGACTGGGGCTGGTCGGGCTGGGACACCGTCGGCAACGCGTGGAAGGAGGCCGCGCACGCGGTGGTGCCGTGGGAGGAGTGGGGGGACCGTCCGGGATACGTGATCGGCACCGCCCTGCTCAACATCGGCGCGACCGTGGGCGGTATCGCGCTGTCCGCTACCGGTGTGGGCGCCGTGGTGGGCGCTCCGCTGTTGGCCTGGCGCGGGTCGGCGATGCTCAACAAGATGGGCGGCGGATCCGGTACGCCGAACGTGGACCTGCCGGATCTGAGCCGGATCGACCTGCCCCACCTACCGCGTTTCGGCGGCACCTCCCTGGCCGACCTGAACATCGACCTGTCACGTCTGTCCGGCGGTGCCTACAGTCCCGCGCAGCTCGCGGAGATGGGGACGCTGCTGGAGCGTCTGAACAACCAGAACGTCACCGACGCCGGCTCCCCCGGCTCCCCCGACGTCCGCAGGGTCTCCAACGGCGACGGCGCCGACGGGCGCCCCGCGGTGGACCCCACCACGCAGAGTCTGCGGGACATGGAGAGGTTCAACGAGATCGTCGACGACCCGGACAACGCCGCGTTCGGCCGCGAGGTCAACCAGCGCTACCAGGACGAGATCGCGGAGAACGACCGCCGGGCCAAGACCGACCAGCGGGGAGCCCAGGGCTCCTGGGAGGGCGACGGCATCGAGCCCGACCGGCCCCGCGACGGGTTGGAGGCCGAGTACGCCCTGGTCCGCCACGGTGACGGTGACACCCTCACCGCGGAGGCCGAGGCCCCGAGGGACCGTGGCGACCGGGTGGCCGGGGAGCGCGGTGTGATCGGCGACGGCCTCCACGACAGGTTCGACCAGGTCGTCGGCGACGGGTTCGACTCCCAAAGCCCGCAGATGCGCGATCGCATGGCCCCCGTCATGAACAGCGACGGCGGCAACGGGCCTGTGGGGGGCGACGGCGGTGCCGGCCCCCCGCGTGGCACGACCGTCCTGGACCGCGCCGCCCGCGGCAACGGGCCTGTGGGCGGTGACGGTGGCCCGAAGGGCGGTGACACCCGTCCGGGGAGCGCCGGAGGTGCTCTCCCCACCGGTCGGGGCGATGGTCCGGACAGCGGCGCGCCAGTCAAGGACCAGCCTGACCTGCGCCGCGGGAGCGGCGACCCCCTCGTTCCCGGTGAGGGCAAGCGCTTCGGTGACGGCGTCGATCTGGAGCCGAACAGCAAGTACACGCTCTACGAGGCCGACGCCCACCTGCCTACCGAGCACCTCACCGACTCCGATGGCAAGGTACGGGCGTC
>CALGOD010000669.1 GCA_937957845.1 uncultured Nocardiopsis sp. | reverse complement strand
ACACCACGGCCACGTCGGCCACCGAACCGTTGGTGATCCACATCTTGGTCCCGTTGAGCACCCAGTCCGTTCCGTCCCGGCGGGCGCGGGTGCGCATGGAACCGGGGTCGGAACCGGAGTCCGGCTCGGTCAGCCCGAAGCAGCCGATCGCCTCGCCGGCCGCCATCCGCGGCAACCACTCGTTCTTCTGCTCCTCGGAGCCGAACTTGTGGATGGCCGTCATCGCCAGTGAACCCTGCACCGACACGAAGCTGCGCAGGCCCGAGTCGACGGCCTCCAGTTCCCGACAGGCCAGACCGTAGGCGACCGCGCTGGAACCGCCGCAGCCGTACCCCTCCAGGTGCATGCCGAGCACCCCGAGGTCGCCGAAGGCCTTGGCCAGGCCGCGTGGGTCGGCCAGGGTGCCCGCCTCGAACCAGTCGGCCACGTTCGGCAGCAGTTCGCGCGTGGCGAAGCCGCGCACGGCGTCACGGACGTCCCGTTCGACGTCGGACAGGTCGGCGTCCACGGCCAGGAAGTCGCGCGGGTCCGGAGCGGCGGGCTTGCGGAGGTCGCTCATGGTGAAAGTCCCTTCGTGCTGTGTCGGCCGGTGCGGCCGAACGGGTGCGAAACTGTGCTGTCCGACGATGGCGCGGTCCGTACGGCTTCCGTGCTCACGGCAGGTCGGACTGCTGGACGGCCCCGCGCTTGATCATCTCGTCCACGCGTGCCCGGTCCAGACCCAGTTCGGTGAGGATCTGACGGGAGTGCTGCCCGAGCAGCGGTGGAGCGGTGAGCGGCGGGGAGGTGTTCTCCAACCGAAAGCCCGCGCGTACCTGCTCGAGCAGACCCACGGTGGGGTGTTCCACGGTGCGTAGGACGTCGTCGCCGCCGGCGTCGGCGGCGCGCAGAGCGTCCAGCACTCCTCGTACCCGCCCCACCGGAACCCCGGCCTCCACCAGTACCCCCATCCAGTGGTCGGCGGGCATGGAACGCAGAGTCGCCGACAGCTCGTCGATCAGTTCCTCCCGGTGCGCCACCCGACCGGAGTTGGTGGCGTAACGGGGGTCACCGCCCAGGTCGGGGCGGTCCAGGGCCGCGCACAGCCGCTGGTACAGGGCGTCGTTTCCGGCCGCGATGACGATCTCCGCGTCCTCGGTGGGGAAGGTCTGGTACGGCACGATCGTGGTGTGCGCGTTACCGACCCGGGGCGGTTCGGTCCCCGTCACCAACGCCTGCTGGGTGAGGTTGACCAGGCCGGACAGGGTGGAGTTGATCAGCGACACGCTGACGTTCTCCCCCCGGCCTGTCGCACGTGCCCGCATGAGCGCGCCGAGCACCCCCACGGCCGCGTTCAGCCCGGTGAGCACGTCGCTCAGAGCCACTCCGACCTTGCTCGCCGGCCCCTCGGGCGGCCCGGTGGTGGCCATGAGGCCGCTCTCGGCCTGCACCACGATGTCGAAGCCGGGTCGTGTGCCCGGTTCGTGCTCGGGGCCGAACCCGCTCACCGAGCAGTACACGACGGCCGGGTTGCGGGCGCTGACCGCCTCATAGCCGAGGCCGAGCCGGTCGATCACCCCGGGCCGGAAGTTCTGGATCACCACGTCGGAGGTCGCGCACAACTCCTGCACCGCGGCCAGCCCTTCGGGGTCCTTCAGGTCCACGGCGAGGCTGCGCTTGTTGCGGTTCACCGACAGGAAGTAGGCGCTCTCACCGCTGCCGGGCCCGTCGGAGCCGGCCCAGGGTGGTCCCCAAGCGCGGGTGTCATCGCCGCGACCCGGCTGCTCCACCTTGATCACCTCGGCGCCCATGTCGGCGAGCAGCATGGTGGCGTAGGGCCCCGCAAGGACACGGGACAGGTCGGCGACGCGCACCCCCGCCAGAGGCGGGGCCCCGGGGGAGCCGGACTCCTGCGCGGATTCGGGGGGCACGGCCCCGTGGTCCTCTGTGGAAGGAGAGGAAGTCAATGCGGTGCTCACTCCTCGCTGTCGGGGGTGTCGGGCGGTTGATCGCCCTCACGCAGTTGGTGGTACGTCTCCAGGCAGCGGCGCAGGGCGGTGGTCAGCGCCGCGCCGGACTGGCCCGCGTACCGAGTCTGTACTCGCCGTAGGAGCCCGGAGAGGTCCTCGGTCACCGAGGAACCCTCCACCAGGGCACGGAAGAAGTCCTTGGCCAGGTCGGTGAGAAGGGTGGTGTCAGCGGCGACGATACGGTCGTCCGCGGTGTCCACCGCGAGGACCACGCCGAGGCGCTGGTACTGGGAATGGCTCGCCACCGTGTCGGGAAGACGGGCGTAGCCGGAGACCAGGACGACTCCGGGGTCGCGGAAGAGTTGTTGGATACGGTCGTCGCCGTGCAACATGGACACCTCTCACTCGCGGGCACGCGAAAACTCCGATGCTCTGGAGTCTCGCGCCTGGAGGGCGGTCGGGGAAGCCGGACACCCGCGGCGTGAGGGCAGGCAGGCACAAGTATGTCCTCACGGGATTCGGGAGTGTCAAGCGGGGCGGTGGTCCCGAACGCCCCCGCTCCAGGGTGCCCCGGTGCGGTTCCCGAGGCGTCGCGGGAGCCGCGCGTGTTCGGGGGCGGGTCACGCGGTACCTCGCTCGAACCTTGATGACAGAAGCTGGCAAAAGGCGAAATGGGGCACATAACACCCACCTGTGTGCCGAGCGTCACTTCCTCAGGGGTACCATCGGGCCCTGACAGCATGGCGCGACGCTGCCTGGGTCAGACCGGCCCCTCCCGTGGCGCGTCCTGCCTCCCGCGAGCGGACCGGCTGGGGGAGCATGATCGTGACCAACGCACGAGGACCGGAGACGGGTCCGCTCACGGCTGCGTCCCATGGACGCGAATCCGTACCGGTGACGGGTCGCCGGTCGCGCCTGGTCCCGCTCCGACCGTGTGCGGAGGAGCCCCCTCACGCCCCGCAGACCGAGCACACCCGTCTGCACCAGGCCTTCCTGGGGCGGGTGATCGACTACCTGTGCGCCGACGCGGGAGTGCGCCAGTTCGTCGACTGGGGATGCCCGGTGCCGGGCACGGTCGAACGCGTCCGCAGCGCCTGCCCCGGCGCCTCGGTCGTCCACGTCGCCCCGCACGGCACGGCGGGCGTGCTCTCCACCGCGGGCTCGGCCGTGCTCTCCGGAGACGGATCCGGTGTCGACGCGCTCCTGCGTCGTCTCAGCGCTTCCGGGCTCGTGGACTTCGACGAGCCCGTCGCCGTTCTGATG
>CALGOD010000668.1 GCA_937957845.1 uncultured Nocardiopsis sp. | reverse complement strand
GCGAGCTGGAGCAGGCCCGCAAGGGCACCAGCAAGGGCGACAGCGACGAGCCGGACCCCGACCGGATCCGCGCGGACGCCGAAAGGGCCGCAACGGCCAAGGCCAACCAGCGCATCATCCGCGCCGAGGTGCGCGCTGCCGCCGCGGGTAAGCTCGCCGACCCCAAGGACGCCCTGAAGTTCCTCGACCTCGATGCCTTCGAAGTCGACGACAACGGCGAGATCGACACCGACGAGATCGCCGACGCGATCACCGACCTGATCAAGAACAAGCCCTACCTGGCCCGCGCAACGCAGAGGTTCCAGGGAACCGGCGACGGTGGTTCCCGCAACGGGGGCCGACCGAAGCAGATCACCAGCCGCGAGGAACTGGCGAAACTCTCGCCTGACCAGCGGCTCCAGGCGCACCAAGAGGGGCGCCTGAAGAACCTCTTGCAGAACTAAGGAGCAGCCAGACATGGCCATCACCAACTTCATCCCCGAACTGTGGGACGCGGCGGTCCGCGTGCCGTTCGAGCGGTCCCTGGTGTACGCACAGGGCAGCGTGGTCAACCGCAAGTACGAGGGCCAGGTCTCCCAGATGGGCGACACGGTCCACGTCACCTCGATCGCCGACCCCACGATCCGCACCTACGACAAGACCACCGACCTGACCACCGAGGACCTGTCCGACTCCGGCACGTCGCTGGAAATCGACCAGGGCCAGTACTTCAGCTTCCGCGTCAACGACGTGGACAAGGTCCAGGCCGCTGGTGACTTCCAGGGGCCGGCCACCGCGCGTGCCGGGTACCGGCTGAAGGATGGGCTGGACACCTACGTGGCGGGGCTGTACACCGAAGCCGACGCGGCCAACCAGCTCGGGACCATCGAGGTGGCCAAGGACCAGTCCGGTACCGCCTACGACATCCTGGTGGAGCTGTCTGTCAAGCTCACCCAGGCCGACGCTCCGACCGATGGGCGTTACGTCGTGGTCCCGCCTGAGTTTCACGGGGTGCTGCAGCGTGACGACCGGTTCGTGCGGGTGGACGCCTCCGGCACCGACCAGACCCTGCGCAACGGCATCGTCGGGCGCGCGGCCGGGTTCGACATCCTGCTGTCCAACAACGCCCCCGCCCCCGCCGCCGGTCAGCGGGTGGTGCAGGCGGGCATCCCCGACGCGATCAGCGTCGCCGAGCAGATCACTCAGACCGAGGCGCTGCGGGACCAGGGCCGGTTCGCCGACATCGTCCGCGGGCTGCACATCTTCGGCGCGAAGGTGTTCGAGCCCGCTGGCGTGGCCACGGCCATTGTCGAGGTCGTCGACACCCCGTCCGGGGGCTGACGTGGGGTACCTGTACTTCCACCGCGACGGCAAGCCCGTGGAAGTGTCCGAACGCAACCCGCTGCCGGTGACCGGTGCGGGGGGAGGGGGCGGTATGACGCCTGAGGAGATCAGCGCAACCGCCCCCGCCACGTGGGACCCGGACACGGCCACGGTCGGTGTGGACGTCGGCGACGGTGCGGGGCAGGTGGCGGCCGGGGATCACACCCATGACGCCGCCGCCGTCACGTCGGGCACCTTCTCTACCGCCCGCATCCCCAACCTGGCCGCGTCGAAGATCTCCAGCGGGACGTTCAACGCCGACCGGTTGCCGAAGGCTGCGGCCGTGGCCGACGCCACCGACGACCCGGCCGCCACCGTGAACGCGCTGCTGGCGAGTCTGCGTGCGGCCGGGTACCTCGCTACCGAGTAAAGGGGGGTGGCATGGGGCCGTTGGCCACGATCGACGACATGGCCGCCCTCGGCGTGATCGTCGACCCTGAGGAGCAGGCGATCGCCGAGCAGTACCTGAAGGTCGCCTCGGCGTCCTTGCGGGAAGCGGCCGGGTGCGCCATCTCGGAGGGGACGTCCACGGTCGTGTTGGCCGGGCAGCGGGACGCCCGTTTGCCCCTGCCCGGCCCGCCCATCACCTCGGTGGAAGCCGTCGCCCTGGACGGCGAGCAGGTGTCCGACTGGCGTCTGTCCCGGCCGCGCGCGTCCCTGTACCGGCCGCACGGGTGGGGCGGGGACGACTCCGAGGTGGAAGTGACCTACACGCACGGCCTGCCGGTGGTGCCCGACGACATCATCGCGTTGGTGTGTCGGATCGCCGCGACCACGCTGATGGCGTACCGGTCGGACGAGACCGGCGGGGGCCTGGTGACGAAGCGGGTGACCCAGCTGCGGATCGGCGACTACTCCGCGAGCTTCGCCAACGACGGCACCATGACCGAGGTCGAACTTCCGCCCACGACCCGCGCACAGTTGCGCGCGCGGTTCGGTGGTGGGGCTGCGGTGGTGAGGTCGACATGATGCCGCCGATCGGCATGCACCTGAACAGGCGCCTGGAGCACTACCGGTACCAGACCGGGCCGGATGGGTCCGGCGGGCAGACCACCACCTGGGTACACCTCGGCGCGGTCCGGGCCCGGGTGTCTCAGCCCACGGCCGCCGAGCGGGTCGCCGCCCAACAGGCGGGGGCTGAACACACTCAGCCCGTCTATGTGGCCCCGCGTGCGGACGTGCGCCGAGGCGACGAGCTACGCGGCCCCGAGGGGTCGTGGCGGGTGGGGGCGGTGTTCCGGCCGTCGGAGCCGGTGTACCTGCGCGCGGACTGCGAACTCGTCCAAGGAGAGGAACCGTATGGAACTGCCGGATGACCCGATCGAACGCGCCCGTGTGCTCAGGGACAAGGCCGCCGACACGTTGCGCCTGATCCCGCAGGGGGACGTGCCCGTGGACATGGTGGTCGGCTACTCGGCGCAGGCCGGGGCTGCCGCACAGCTCGCCACGGTGGACCTGCTCCTGGTCCTGGCCGAAGACCTGCGTCGCATCCGCGACCAAGAAGAGCGGGAGGCGAAGGCCCGCAAGGAGCGTCAGGCGGAACTCCGGAAGATCCGCGCACAGGACCGCCGCGAGGCCCGCAAGGGCCGGAGGGAGGCGCGTCGTGGCGGTTAAGCACAAGGTCGTGGTGAAGGGGTTGCGTGAGCTGGAGCGCAAGCTTCAGAAACTCCCGCGTGACCTGGAGTCCGAAGCTGAGGTCGCCACCAAGGCCGAGGCCGAGGAAGTCTACAACGCCATGCGGGACAAGGTGCCCAAGGCGTCGGGCACCTTGAGGAGTGCGATCGGCCGACGCCAGTTGAGCCCGCTGTCCATCCACGTCGGTGTGCTCGGCGCCAAGCGCGCCTGGTGGGC
>CALGOD010000667.1 GCA_937957845.1 uncultured Nocardiopsis sp. | reverse complement strand
ATGCACACTACCCATGCGGGGCGACATCGGCTCTACCAGGGCCGACCGCTTCCGGCCACGTTCGTCCGTCAGCTGCCGGAGAGGGCCCTGCTTCGATCGCGGGCCGCCTCGATGGCGTCGGTGAAGGCGGTGCGCACCCCGTGCCGCTCCAATTCGCGCAGCGCGGCGGCGGTGGTGCCACCGGGTGAGGTGACGGCCTCGCGCAACACCACGGGGTGCTCTCCCGAGTCGTTGAGCATGGCCGCGGCTCCCGTGATGGTCTGGCCCACCAGCTTCTGGGCGGTGACGCGCGGCATGCCCATCGCCACTCCGGCCTCGATCATCGTCTCGGCGATGAAGTAGAAGTAGGCGGGACCGCTGCCGGAGATGGCGGTGACGGTGTCCATGTGCTGTTCGCCCACGCGGATCACCTCGCCGACCGTGCCCAGGAGCGCCTCGGCCCGGTCCAGGTGGGCCTCGTCGGTGTGGGCTCCGCCGGCGATGGCGGTCATCCCCCGCCCCATGAGCGCGGGGGTGTTGGGCATCGCCCGGACCACGGGCGTCCCGGTGGGCAGGTGGTCCTCCAGTACGGCGGTGGTGATGCCCGCGGCGACGGAGATCACGAGACGGTCCGAGGACAGGTGCGGTGCCAGTTCGTCCAGCAACGCCACCATGTCCTGGGGCTTGAGCGCGAGCAGCAGCGTGCCGGCGCGCTTGGCCGCGTCCATGGCGGGGGCGACCTCGACTCCGTAGCGTTCGCGGAGCTCTCGCGCGTGCTCCGCCCGCGGTTCGGTGACGAGCACGTCCCTTGGTTCGTGGCCCCTGGCCAGCATTCCGGCGAGCAGGGCCTCACCCATCTTCCCGGCACCGATGATCGCGATCATGAAGGATCCTTCCTGCGGATACCTCCACGCTAACCGCATCGACCCCCCGGAGCGGACGACCGTCTCAACGTGTGGACACTCACTCCGTGTCGGGGTCGACCGTGCCTTTGTCGTCGACGGTGCCGCCCCGGTCCACCGTGAAGTGCCGCGGCGGCGGTGCGGGCGTCCTGCGCAGGAGTGCGATGCGCTCGCGTCGGTCGCGCGGCGGGTCGGCCGGAGTGGTGGCCCGGGCGAAGTGCAGCCGAGTGAAGGCCAACGCCTCCGCCAGCTCCCTCATACGCGCCTGCCTGTCGGGAGCCTTGCGGGTGCTCACCTCGAGGACCAGTTGACCGCCGAACCTCCTCTCGGCGAGGTACTCCAGAAGTTCGGCGACCGGTTGACGGCCACGTCCGGGAATGAGGTGCTCGTCCAGGTTCTGGCCGCCGAAGCCGTCGGCCACGTGGACGTGGGAGAGACGGTCGCCCAGGCGCTTGGCCATGTCCATGGCGTCGGAACCCGACATGGCGGTGTGCGACAGGTCGAGTGTGACGTCGGAGTAATCGCGGTCCAACGGGTTCCAGCTCGGAGCGTAGGGGACGACCTCACGATCCCGTACACGTACCGGATACATGTTCTCCACCGCGAAGATGACGTCGGTCTCCTCCTGCATGCGGGCGATACCGGTCTCGAAGTCACGGGCGTACTCGCGCTGCCAGCGGAAGGCGGGGTGCACCACGATCGTCTTGGCGCCCAGGGCCTCGGCCATCTCCTTGGAACGGACGAGTTTTCCCCAGGGCTCCCGGCCCCACACCCGTTGGGTGAGGACCAGGCAGGGGGAATGGACTGCGGTGACGGGAATCTGGTGGTAGTCCGAAAGACGCCGCAGGAGGTCGATGTCCTGGCTGGCCGGATCGGAGGAGACGAGCACCTCCACGCCGTCATACCCCAGCTTCGCCGCGATCTCGAAGGCGGCCGGGGTCTTCTCCGGGTAGACCGACGCCGACGACAGGACGACGGGCGCGTCTGGGACCTGGATAGGGCTCACGGCACACAGACTATGCGCTCCCTCCCTCCGCGCGTCTACCGTGCACGCGGACACGATGCCCCGTTTCCTTCCGCGGGGGCCTCACGGGCCCTGTGACGGATGTCGGGCGAGAGCGGCCCGGCGGGCGCGCGTCCCCGGATCGGGGAGCGCGCACGCGCGCCGAGTCCGCTTCGTCTGTTCTTGGTTCCGGCGTGTGCCGCCGTCGTTCGGTCCGCACGCCGTGGAACGGTCAGGGGCACACCACGGGGTCGACCGCGAGGCCCTGGCGATAGGTGGTCTCCTCACCGACCGCCGCGCCTTTGAGGCGGTGGTGTCTTCGGGTTCCCCTCCGCTTCGACCACCCGGGGCATCGGGTCTCGACGGGTTCTTCCCGTGGACCACGCGATGCCGTGGTGGAGGCGGTACCGAGCATCCTCACGGGGGATGCTCACGGGATCGGCCGGGTTCGTTTCCCGGGTCGGCGGCCGTCAGCGCTGCGCGCGAGGCCTGCCTGTCTCACAGACGGACTGCGCCTGCGAGGTTCTGGCGGGTGACGGCCCGCTCACGAACGTGATCCCCCGTTCGCGGGGCGTCGATCATACGACCGTCGCCGAGGTAGATGGCGACGTGGTGGGCGGGCTTGCCGTTCCTGGTCCAGTAGAGGAGGTCTCCCCTACGGGCTTCGGAATAGGAGATCCGGGTGCCGGCCTTGACCTGGTCGTGGGCGACGCGGGGCAGGCTCACACCCGCTTGCTTGTAGGACCACTGGACCAGTCCTGAGCAGTCGAAACCGTTCGGCCCGGTGCCTCCCCAGCGGTAGGGCGTTCCCTTCTTGGACTCCGCCGCGCTGATGGCCTTCTCGATGGTCGCGGAGGGCAGTCCGTCCTCCTCCTCCGGCTCGGAGTCGTCCACGTCCCGCGCGACGGGTTCCGCGGGCTCCACGGAGCCCTCGCCCTTTCCGGGTCGTTCGGGTCCTTCGGCCTCCGCCGGCCACGTCGGCTCGCCGTACCCGCCCTGCCGGGGCTCGTCCACGTCCGGCGTGGCGAGGACCGCGGACTCCACGGGTTCCACGGGTTCCACGGATTCGCCCGACTCCGCGGGCTTCTCCTTCTCCGTGGGTTCCCCCGGCCCCACAGGCCACTCCGCCCCGGTCGGCCGGTCCTGTCGGAACCCGTCCACGTCCGGCACGAAGACCGTCACGGATCCACCGGTCCCCTCGGGCGGCCAGGGGGGCTGGGTCTGCTGGGCCAGTGCGGGTGCCGCACCGCCCACCAGTACGACCGAGGTCAGTGCGGCGACGGCGATCGAACGGGGCCGGCGTCGCCCCCTGTGGAACGACGAGGCC
>CALGOD010000666.1 GCA_937957845.1 uncultured Nocardiopsis sp. | reverse complement strand
CGACCCCGCCCGTGTACGTGGTGTGCGGCCACGGGGACATCATCAAGGCGATCGTCGCCGACGCGCTCGGTATGCACATCGACCTCTTCCAACGCCTGCGCGTGGACCCCTGTTCGATCACCTCCATCACCTACACCCGCACCCGTCCCTTCCTCAACAAGCTCAACGACACCGGGGAGAGCCTGCCCGCCAGCCTGCCCACCCCGGCCGAGGCCGGGGGCGACGCGGTCGTCGGGGGCGGGGCGGGCGGACACGGGGCCACCTGAGCACGGGGAGTCCTCGCAGGAGCCGGGGGGCGAGGGAGGCGAAGGGGGAGGGTCTCGACGCTCTCGGTGGGACGTCCGCGCAAGGGTGAGCGGATCGGGCGAGGCCGCGGGCCCGTTCGCCTTCGGCTCACCACGGCGCCCGCGAGGTTTGGCGCCGGGCCTCACGTATCCCGTAAGGTTCTTTGCATGCCCGTCTTTCAGTTCAACCCGCCGGAGCGGTTCATCGCAGGAACCGTGGGCCAGCCGGGAGACCGCACCTTCTTCCTCCAAGCCGTGGGCGAGGGGCGCATCACCAGTGTGGTGCTGGAGAAGGCCCAGGTCGAAGCGCTCGCCACCCGCATCGAGGAACTGCTGGAAGAGGTGCGGCGACGTTTCGGAGCCCTGGTGGAGGACCTCGACACACCGGAGGACGAGGGGCCCCTGGAACAGCCGATCGAACAGGACTTCAGAGTGGGCACGCTCGCCCTGGCCTGGGACGCCGAGGCGGCCCGCGTCATCATCGAGGCCCAGGAGATCGACGAGACCGCCGGTGAGGACATGGTCGAGGAGGAGGAACTGGAGGTCTTCGCCGAGGAGGCCCCCGCCCACCGCGACGTCCTGCGCGTCTACCTCACCCCCGGTGCCGCCCGTGCCTTCGCCGGACGGGCCATGAAGGTGGTCGCCGCCGGGCGTCCGGACTGTCCACTGTGCGGACGTCCACTCGACCCCACCGGCCACATCTGTCCTCGCCAGAACGGCTACCGTCCGGATCGTCTCGTCTGAGATCGTGTATGAGGACGACATCCGCGGGCCTGTGGGCGCGCACATCGGGGAGCCGGAGATGAAGGAGACCGCCGACGCCTTCGACGGTCTGAGCCCCGACGTCGGGCTCGACCTGCTGCGCACCGGCGAACTCACCGTCGAGGGTCGGTTGACCGCCGCCTCCAACACCACTCTCTACTGCACCGTCTCCGACGGCGTCCGCTCCGCGGCCTGCGTGTACAAGCCGGTGGCGGG
>CALGOD010000665.1 GCA_937957845.1 uncultured Nocardiopsis sp. | reverse complement strand
TCGGCGAACGCCCGCCGGGCGCGGCGGCTGATGAGGCCGCCGCGCCCGACAGAACTCAGGACTCGCTAGCGCGCGGCGCTGACGAGCTCGAAGGAACCGGCACCGTGGGGGCCCGCCCAGGAGGCGTCCTTGTGGTAGAAGGAGCCACCGCCGTTGTGGTGGTCCCAGCCGTTGTCCTTGTCCTTGCCCTTGCGGTCGTGGTCGCGGTCCCAGCCGTTGTCGTCGAAGGCGGCGGCTGTCACGCTGTGGCTGTGGGCGCCCTTGGGGCCGGCGGCGGTGGCCTCGGCCGAGAAGAAGCTGTCGGCCAGAGCAGTGGCCGGAGCGCCGAAGGCCAGAGCCGGGACGGCGACGGCGGCGAAGGCGATCCGAGTGAGAGACTTACGGTTCATCCTGTTTCCTTTCGAGGCGGACCAGCTATCTACCGGCCCAATGGCACCAGTCCCCCGTCTCGAGACCTAGGGGACCGTTCTCCTGGCGCCATCCGTACAAGTGCCCCGGAAGCGACCCTGCTAACGCTTAGTAGTGTATCAGTAGCTTAAAGTAATGATTGTTCGTTTTGGGTTCGGGTTTCCCTGTTCGAGTGGACACATCCCCAGGAACCGTCCGGCAGAGTACGTACAACCGCCCACGGCGTCGTCATGGCAGGAGACACACCGATCCCCTGGGGAAAGAGGTCCGCGTGCCCGAGCCTTCCGAAACGAACGGCGCGTACCGGCTGTGCCGATACGCGCCGTTCTCCACGACCCGGAAAGGTCAAAGGGCGTTGGTGAACTTGACCGCCAGCGGGCCGGCCACGGCGGAACCGCCGCCACCACCCTCGACCACCACGGCGAAGGCCACGTCCCCCTTGTAACCGACCATCCACGCGTGACTGGGCAGTTCGTCGTCCTCGTCCGCGTCCTCGGCGGTGCCGTACTCCGCCGTGCCCGTCTTGCCGTGCACCTCGCCCTGGAAGGGCAGGTCCTTGGCGGTGCCGTCGGTGATGACCGCGCGCATCATCGTCCGCAGCGACTCGGCGTGGGCGACCTGCCGAGGCTCGGGCAGGGACTCCTGCGCGGGCTCGGTCACCAACACCGGATGCCGCCAGGAACCGTCGGCGACCGCGGCGGGCACCGTGGCCATGTGCAGCGGCGAGGTGAGGACCTGTCCCTGGCCGATGCTCTGTGCGCCCAACATGGTGCTGCTGTCCACCGGAGGGAACGTGGGTTCGAACGTGGGCACACCGATGTCCAACGGGGCGTTCATGCCGAACTGCTCCGCAC
>CALGOD010000664.1 GCA_937957845.1 uncultured Nocardiopsis sp. | reverse complement strand
CAACGCCCTGGGGATGTTCATGACGGCCTTGGCCTCGTCCATGCCCGAGATCCTGGTCTGGCGCCTCATCACCGGACTCGGCATCGGCGGCATCATGACCTCCGGCATCGTGCTGGTCTCGGAGTACGCCAACGCCAAGTACCGGGCCCTGGCGTTGAGCATCTACTCCGCCGGCTTCCCGCTCGGCGCCACCTTCGGCGGGCTGGCCGCGGTTCCCCTCATCAACACCTTCGGCTGGCAGGGGGTCTTCGCCGTCGGCGGCTTCGTGACCCTCGGGGCCATCGTCGCCGTCACCCTCTTCATCCCGGAGTCGATCGACCACCTGGCCGCACGGCTGCGCTCGGGCAGGGAACAGGCCCTGAGCCGGGCCGAGAGGATCGCCCGGCGACTGGGGATCGAGGGGGCGGTCACCCTCAGTGAGGCCGGCGGCGCCGCACCGGAGCGCGGCAGGAACGTCTACGCCACCCTGTTCTCCCGTGAGAACCGGAAGAACACCATGGTGCTGTGGGCCGTCTACTTCATGGTCATGTCCACCTTCTACTTCGTCAGCTCCTGGACTCCCAAGCTCCTGACGGAAGCGGGACTGAGCACCGAGGAAGGGATCTTCGGCGGCCTGGTGATCATGGCCGGCGGTCTGGTCGGCAACGTGCTCTACGGGACGTGCTCGGCCCGCTGGGGCGCCCGCCGGGTGATGGCGTGGTTCGCCCTCATCAGCGCGGTACTGATGGTGGCCTTCGCCGGCACCACGTCGACGCTGTTCCTGGCACTGGCCCTCGGCCTGCTGCTGGGCGTGTTCATCAACGGCTGCATGGCCTCCCTCTACGCCCTCGCGCCGATGACCTACTCCGCGGACCTGCGCTCGACCGGTGTGGGCGCGGCCATGGGATTCGGGCGGATCGGCAGCATCCTCGCGCCGATCGTCGTCGGCGGACTGCTGGACGTCGGGTGGACGCCCATCGCGCTGTACATCCTGCTGGCCGTCATCATCCTCGCCACCGCCGGCATGGTGCCCCGCCTGTCCACACGGACGGAGTCGGCTCCGCAGGACGGGGAGTCGGAGGGGGCACGGGCCGAGCCCTCCACCAGGTAGAGCGGTCCGCGCGAGGAGACCGTACGGCAGGGAGAAGGAAAGGAAGACCATGACATCCACCGTTGACGGCGTGATCACGTCCACCCTCACCGTGGGCGGCCGGGAGATCCGGTACATCGACCTGTCGGCCATCGACGGCGCCGACTCCCTGCCGTTCAGTCTCAAGGTGCTGTTGGAGAACGTCATCCGCCACGGCGGCGGGACCGACACCGTCCAGGCGCTGCTGAGCCGAGACGAACAGGACCGGCGGTCGGACGTGGAGATCCCGTTCAGTCCCGCCCGGGTGGTCATGCAGGACATGGCCGGTGCGCCGGTCGTCCACGACCTGGTGACCCTCAGGGAGAAGATGGAGGAACTCGGAGGCGACGCCTCACGGATCAACCCCCTGATCCCGGGGGACCTGGTCATCGACCACTCCGTGATCGTGGACAGCTTCGGGAGTCGGTCGGCGTTCCAACGCAACGCGGAACTGGAGTTCGAGCGCAATCGGGAGAGGTTCCGCTTCCTGCGGTGGGCCCAGGGCGCCTTCGACGATCTCCGCGTCATCCCTCCCGGCGTCGGCATCATCCACCAGGTCAACATCGAACACCTGACCCGGGGCGTGATGACCGTGGAGCAGGACGGGGAGACCCTCGCCTACCCCGACACGTGCATCGGGACGGACAGCCACACCACCATGGTCAACGGCCTCGGCGTGCTGGGCTGGGGCGTCGGGGGCATCGAGGCCGCCGCCGCGCTGCTCGGTCAGCCGCTGTCCATGCTCATCCCCCCGGTGGTCGGGGTCGAGATCGTCGGTGCCCTGCCGGCCGGGGCGACCGCGACCGACGTGGTGCTGACCGTGACGGAGATGCTCCGCGAGCACGGGGTGGTCGGCAAGATCGTCGAGTTCCACGGCCCCGGGCTGGCCGAGGTGCCGGTGGCCGACCGGGCCACCATCGCCAACATGTCCCCGGAGTTCGGCTCCACCGCGGCCATGTTCCCGGTGGACGCGGCCACGATCGACTACTACCGGTTGACCGGCCGCTCCCCGGAGCAGGTCGAACTGATCGAGGCCTATGCCCGGGCCCAAGGACTGTGGAGTGACGGCACAGGTGCGCCGGCGCGCTATTCGGAGTACCTCCGGCTGGACCTGTCCACCGTGGTGCCGTCCATCGCCGGCCCCTACCGGCCCCAGGACCGGATCGAACTGGACCGGGCCCAGGAGCGGTTCCACGCCGACCTGGCGGCCGTGAACTCGTACCGCTCCGCCGATGATCCCGTCCAGGTGGAACTGGACGAGGGACCGGTGGTCCTGGACCACGGCGCGTTGGCCATCGCCGCGATCACCAGCTGCACCAATACCTCCAACCCCCAGGTGATGATGACGGCGGCCCTGGTGGCGAAGAACGCCGTGGAACGCGGCCTGGCGGTCCCACCGTGGGTGAAGACCTCGATGGCCCCCGGATCCCAGGTGGTCACCCGGTACTTGGAGAAGGCCGGACTCCTGCCGTACCTGGAGAAGCTGGGCTTCCACGTCGTCGGTTACGGGTGCACCACCTGCATGGGCAACTCCGGGCCCTTGCCCGACCCCGTCTCGGACGCCGTCAGGAAGAAGGGCCTCACCCTCGCCTCGATCCTTTCGGGGAACCGGAACTTCGAGGGCAGGATCAGCCCCGACGTGCGCATGAACTACCTGGCCTCCCCGCCGCTCGTCGTCGCCTACGCGCTGGCCGGCACGATGGACATCGACATCCGGAAGGACCCGCTCGGACGGGACGGCGACGGCGACGAGGTCCACCTGGACGACCTGTGGCCCTCCCCGGAGGAAGTCGACCGAGAGCTCGCCCAGGTCGTCACCCGCCGGATGTACCTGGACAACTACGGCGACGCCCACACCGGATCGAGACAGTGGGAGGAACTGGAGGTCCCCTCCGGCCCCACCTACGACTTCGATCCGGAGTCCACCTACATGCGTGGCTCCCCCTTCCTGGAAGGGGTCGGACTCGAACCGGAACCCGTCCAGGACCTGAAGGGGGCGCGGGTCCTGGTCAAGCTCGGGGACTCCGTCACCACGGACCACATCAGTCCAGTGGGACAGATCCGTGCCGACAGCCCGGCCGGGCACTACCTGCTGGACCGGGGTGTGGCGCGCCGGGACTTCAACACCTACGGCTCGCGGCGGGGCAACCACGAGGTCATGGTGCGCGGGACCTTCGCCAACGTCCGGCTGCGCAACGACCTCGTCAAGGGGACCGAGGGCGGGTTCACCCGGCTGCTGCCGGGGGGAGAGGAGATGACCGTCTTCGACGCCGCCACCCGCTACGCCGAGCACGACGTCCCCCTGCTGGTGCTGGCGGGCCGGGAGTACGGCACCGGCTCCGCCCGCGACTACGCCGCCAAGGGCACCCGGCTCCTGGGGGTCCGCGCGGTGCTGGCCGAGTCCTTCGAGCGGATCCACCGGTCGAACCTGGTGGGCATGGGCGTGGTGCCCCTGCAGTACCTCGAAGGGGAGTCGGCGGAGAGCCTCGAACTGGACGGGACCGAGGAGTTCTCGATCACCGGACTGGCGGAGTTCACCGACGGCGGCCATCCCGAGACGGCCCGCGTCCAGGCCCGCCGAGCCGACGGGCGGACGGTCTCGTTCACCGTCGAGGTCCGGGTGGACACTCCGGTGGAGGCCGACTACATCCGCCACGGAGGCATCCTCCCGTACGTTCTGCGCGCCGGCCTTCGGTAGGGGAGGCCCGAAACCGACGCACCCCCTCCTCAGAGCCGCTTTCGGCGCCGAAAACGGCCGCGAAGAGGGGGTGCGTCGGCAATCCGGAGGGGGCACTGACCGCGTGACCCCCTTCGGCTCGGGTAGGCGGGTTCCGGATTCGACCAAGCCCCCACCGGGCGGCTCGGTTCCGCAGAAGACAGGGCGTGCTCCGCACGGACCAGGGAATTTTCTGGCACGGAGAGTAACATATCTGTCTGTATGCGTAATGACGGTGACAGTGGTGGTCGCCACCGGGGTATGCGGTGGTCCGCCGAACGCAGAGCCGGTGAAGAGGCGAGCGGATGCTGAACCACCTCCACGCCGCAGGGCGGTGGCTGTTCCGCAAGGGTTCGGTGGTCCTGGAGCACCTGAGCGACAACATGTGGTTGGTGTTGCAGTGCGCCATCGCCGCCACCTTGGCGTGGATCATCGCGGGCGGGTTGGTCAAGGACCACGCGCCGTTCTTCGCGCCGATCGCCGCTGTCATCGCACTCAACACCGTGGGCGGTGAGCGCGGGACCAACGCGGTGCGGATGTTGTTGGGCGTGGTCATCGGGATCGTCGTCGGTGAGTTATCGATCGCCCTCACCGGCGGAGGTTACGGGACCATGGTGGTCGCCATCGCGGTGGCGATGACGGTCGGGGTCGCCTTCGGCGCCGCACGCCTGGTGATCGCTCAGGCCGCGTCCGGGGCGATCCTCACCCTGGCCTTCGCCGACGGCCAGGTGGGGATGAGTCGGCTCACCGACGCGCTGATCGGGGCGGGTGTGGCGTTGACGATGAGCCAGGTGCTCTTCCCCGCGCGTCCGGCCGCCCGATTGCGGCGCATCGAGACCGAGACCCTGCAGGAGATCGTGCGTCTGCTCAACGCGACCGGTCATGCGCTGAAGGAGGACGAGGACCCCTCGTTGAGCACGGTGGACCGCCTGAGCGCGCTGAGCCGACCGATGGCCGACCTCAGCCGGGCGAAGGAGACCAGCCACCGCAGCGTGCGGTGGACCACCGCACGCTGGGCCAGCTCCGAACCGCTGGAGTACGAGGACGAGAGGGTGGATCGGCTCATCATCCTCAGCGAGAGCTGCCTGTCCCTGGCACGGACGACGGCCGCCATGGACAAGGAGGAGCGTCAGCGCATCGCCTCGGTGGTGTGGGAGATGGCCGCGGTCCTCGCAGTACTCGCCAGTGACCTCACCGACCGCGAGGCGCGTCAGCGCGCGGTCGACCTGGCGCTCAACGCGGCCCAGCCCTTCAGCGAGAGTTCGGTCGACGACCCGGTGACCGCCGCGGCCCACCTGTCCGTGCAGATGGTCGCCACCGACATCATGCTGTTCGCGGGGGTGGAGGAGACCGAGAGCGTGGCACAGGCGCTGTCGGGCGAGGATGAGGAACTGTGGGTCCCCCACCCGCGCACGGAGGCGTGGCCCCCGTGGCTGCACCGAAAGCCCTCCGTCTCCGGGCTCCGCCGGGCGTTCCGACGCCGTCGCCGTTGAGGCGGTGGCGAGACGCGTTCCATGGTGGGGGGAACCGACGCCGTCGGCCGGCCGGTCCGAGGCCCATCGGGGAGAGGTGTTCCGTCGTTTGTCGCTACCCTCGGACCATGGATTTTCAGGGAGCGCGGACGTTGTCTGTTTTGTCCGTTCTTCGGGAAGTTGTAAAAACGGGCCGCTGCCTGAGGTAAAGGTGCAGGTCAGGAAGTATGCTCCCCGCGCACGCGGGGATGGACCCGACCGGCGATTCCTCCGTCATGGTCACGTGCAATGCTCCCCGCGCACGCGGGGATGGAC
>CALGOD010000663.1 GCA_937957845.1 uncultured Nocardiopsis sp. | reverse complement strand
TTCGACATGACCTTCCTGGTCGCCGAGCCCACCGTGCGCGGCGTGGGCGTCTACCGCCAGTACGCCGACTACGCCCGTGACCACGACGTGGCCATCCGGGTCATCGGCAACAAGGTGCGGGACTCCTCGGACGTGGAGTTCCTGCGTGAGCATGTGGGAGAGGCGCTGTCCGGCTGGATGACGCACTCGGGGTTCGTACGGTCGATGGAGAAGGGGAACTGCCCGGAGCTGTCGGAGCTGGAGGAGGACAACGTCAAGACCCTGGCCCTGATGCGGGACATGGTGGACGCCACACCCAAGGACTGGGAGAAGTTCACCCGACAGTCGGCCGAGTTCCACCTGCGCAACGCGCGCGCCTGGGGGAACGAGGTCAAAAGCGCGGACCTGGCGGCACAGTTGGACCCCGATTTCCTCATGGGCCCCACGGCCCTCATCACCTGACAGGGGAACCGGCCGGTGTCGCCGGACCGGCGACACCGCCCCGGAAAGAGGAGGCGGGTGCTCCAGGCGCCTGACCGGGAAGGCTCACTCTCTGCGGGGTCCGTTCGGGGGTGGTCGAGGACGACGGGAGGGCGGGGCCGCGCGCGGCGACGACCGAGGACGCCTAGAAGAGCACCGACATGACCTCTCCCACCTGGCGGAAACCGACCTTCTTGTAGGCGGCCCTGGCCGGGGTGTTGAAGTCGTTGACGTAGAGGGTGACGCGGGGCGCGATCTCCGCCAGCGCGTACTCGACCACCGCCGCCATTCCGGCCGTGGAGTGACCCTTCCCGCGCAGGTCCGGGTGGACCCACACCCCCTGGACCTGGCAGGCGTGCCGGGTGACCGCGCCGATCTCGGCCTTGAACACCACCCGGCCGTCCTCGATCCGGGCGAAGGCCCGACCCGTGCGTACCAGTTCCTCCACCCGGGCCCGGTAGAGCGCACCGCCGTCGCCGGAGTCCGGCGGTACCCCGACCTCCTCGGTGAACATGGCCACGCAGGCGGGCACGAGGATGTTGAGTTCGGACGGTCGCACACGGCGCACGAGGGGGTCCGCGGGCACGGCGGGCGGCCCGTTGATCTCCAGGACGGGCTGGCTGGCCCGGATGGCGCGGGCCGGCCCCCAGGAGGGGGTGACCTGCCGCCAGAAGTCACTGACCGCTTCGACGGGACCGACGATCGAGGAACAGCGACGTCCCCGCCAGCGGGCGTGGTCGGCGAAGCCTCGGATGGCGGCCGGCCCCGCGTTGACGGGGACCATGTTGGCCCCGGAGTAGCACAGGGCGGTCAGGCGGCCCCGCTCCACGTACCCCCACACCTCCGCCCCACCGGCCCCGGCGGAGATACCGGTGGACATCAGGCGGGAGGTGACGAACACGTTGCCGACGGGGTCGGTGTCCAGGAGCGCGCGGACGGCTCCCCGGTCGCGTTCTCCAAGGATCCGTACCGGCGAGGTTCTCAGCATCGCTTCTCCCCCTCTTCCCGGTGTCCTCACAGGAGTCCCGGGCACGATCGGCCGAGCCTGTTCGCGCCGGTTCCAGCCTATTCGACCGGCTGCTCTGATGCCCCCGACCTACCCGGAACGCCGGGTTCGACCCCGGGCCCGTCCTCCCCCCGCGCGGTGCCCGGCTGAGGTTCGGGGCGCGCCCGACAGGTGACGTCGGGCCCGTCGCCCTCGTTGCGCGTGGGAAGCTCCCCGTCGCGCAGGTAGGCGATGATCACCTCGTCCACGCAGGTGTTACCGGCGAACGAGACTCCATGGGTGACGCCGTCCTGCTCGATCACCAGAGCGGCTCCGGGCAGGCGTCGTCGCAGCGCGAAGGCGCCCTCCACCGGAGTGGCGCCGTCGTCGGTCGCGTGCACCAGGAGGGCCTGACCCTGGTAGGCCGGGTGTTCACCGGGGCCGTCGCCGACCTGGAACCAGTCACCGGAGTCGGCCGTCCAGTCCGCACAAGGGGCGTTGTACCAGATGTTGTGCCACCCCATGAAGGGCGCCTGGCCGTGGACCTCCTCGGCGTCGGCGTGCCAGGTCTCCCAGTCGCGGGGCCAGTGGGTGTCGGTGCACTGGACCGCGAGGTAGCCGCCGTACTCCTGGTCGGAGTCGGGGCCCTCCCCGTAACGTTCGTGCAGTCGGAGCAGTGGCTCGTCGTCGCCGTCGTTGATCCGGGCGGCGAGGGCCCTGGCCACAGTGGGCCAGACGACACCGCTGTAGGCGATCACGACGACGGCGCTCTCCAGTTCGGTGGGACCGACGGTGTCCTTGATGGGCGCCTCTCCCAGTTCCGAACGCAGCGCGTAGTAGGCCTCGGCGACCTCTTTCCCCGTGGCACCGAGCCCGTAGGCGTCGTCGTGGCGGGCCACCCAGTCGAAGAAGCCCCACGCCGACCGCTCCAGGGCGCGACTCTGCACGAGGTTGCTCTCGTACCAGGGGTTGTCGGGGTCGACGACGCTGTCCAGGAGCAGGGCGCGGACCCGGTCGGGGTACAGGGCGGAGTAGACGGTGCCCAGGTAACTACCGTAGGAGTAGCCGAGGTAGTCGATCCGCTCCTGGCCGAGGGCCTCCCGGATGGCGTCCATGTCGTGGGCGGTGTCCTCGGTCCGTGTGTGCTCCAGCAAGGGACCGGTGTTGTCGGCGCACGCCTGTGCGTAGGCCATGGTCTCGGCACGCAGTGCGGCCTCGGCCGTGGCGTCCGCCGGGACGGTGTCGGGTCGCACGGGCGCGAAGAACTCCGGATCACAGGTGATCGCGGGTGTGGAGGCCCCCACTCCACGCGGATCGAAGGAGACGACGTCGTAGATCTCCCGAAGGCTCGCGGGCATGCGCCGGTGGGTGTGGGAGGCCCAGATGCGCCCGGCGCTTCCCGGGCCCCCCGGGTTGACCAGGAGGGTGTGACGGGCCTGTCCGGTGGCGGGCACCCGGGACAGGGCGAGCCGGACGGTCTCGCCGCTCCCCTCCTCGGAGTCGTGGTCCATGGGGACGACGAGGGTGGCGCACTCCAGGTCCTCGTCGACGAGGGGCTCGAGGTCCCCACAGGGTTCCCAGGCGAGCGCCATCTGACCGTCGCGGGGGACCGTGGCGCCCTGTACCCCGGGGTCGGCCTGCGCGGGGACCGCCGCGACCAGGGAGGCCAGGACCGTTCCGGCCGAGATGACGGCCCAGGTTCGTACTCGCACGCGTTGTCCCCTCACATTTTTTATCACCACATGGATTGTTGCAACTACACAGAGTAATCAACAGAAGCGACACGAAGGGGTACCTGGCAGATGAACATCCACCGGTAGCATGTGCCCTGCCTGAAACCGGGCGGACGGATCGGTCAGGAACGAGGGGGTGCAATGCGGCTGGATCGTGTCGATGAGCGGATCATCGCGATACTCGGTGCGGACGCGCGGATGAGCTTCGCCGAGATCGGCGGCCAGGTCGGGTTGAGTCCCTCCGCGGTCAAACGCCGTGTGGACCGACTGATCGAGTCCGGGGCGGTACGCGGGTTCACCGTCGTGGTCGAGCCCCAGGCCGTCGGGTGGACCACGGAGGCGTTCATCGAGCTGTACTGCCGCGCCCGCACCTCACCGGGGGAGATCCGCTCGGGGCTGGCGGGGTACGCCGAGATCACCTTCGCGTGCACGGTCACGGGAGAGGCGGACGCCATCGTTCAGGTCCGGGCCCGCGACACCCACCACCTGGAGGAGGTCATCGAGCGCCTGGGCGCGGAGCCGTTCGTGGTGCGGACCAAGAGCACACTGGTGCTCTCCCGCCTGGTGGAGCAGCCCATCCTCGCCGGGACGGCCGATCTGCCCTGAGGACTCCCGAGGTCCCGCCCACGGACGCCCTCCGAAGACCCCTGTCGGCCCCGAGCGCACGGCTTCGCGCGTCCGGGGCCGGTGGCCTGAGTGCTCAGTCCTCGGGAAGGACGACCGGAGCCAGCTCGTCGAACAGGTCGCCCGGACCGGGGTTGGACGGATCACTCCCGCCCCCGAAGTGGTGCAGCACGCCCCACACGGCGTTCAGCGCGGTCTGCACGGCCCCCTCGGCCCAGCCCGCGGTCCAGGACACGTCGTCGCCGGCCAGGAAGAAGCCGCGGTGGCGCTCCTCCAGGTCGTCCTGACGGAAGTGCGTGAACAGCCGGCGCTGGTAGCGGTAGTGGCCGGGCAGGTTGGCCTTGAAGGCGCCCATGAAGTGGGGCTCGTCCTCCCAGGACACCGTCACCGGGTCACCGGTGATGTGCGACCGGATGTCGACCCCCGGGTAGATCTTGGACAGCGACGAGAGCATGACCTCCATGCGCTCGTCGACCGACAGCGGCAGCCACTTGAGCGAGTCGTCGCACCAGGTGTAGGACAGGCAGATCGCCGCCGGCCCGTTCGGGTCCTCCCCCTCCAGCAGGTAGGTGCCCCGCGTCATGCGGTCGGTGAGCGTCATGCTCATGAGGTCGCGGCCCGTCTCGGGGTCCTTGTCCCGCCAGAAGGCCCGGTCGACCGGAACGAAGAGCTTCGAGGACTCCATGTAGTGGGTGCGCTCGATGGCCGTCCAGTGGTCGATGGGCAGCAGGTCCTCATCGCAGTCGATCTTGGACAGCAGCATCCAGCTCTGCGCGGTGAACACGGCCGCCGCGTAGGTGCGGATGGACCCCGACGCGTCGGTGACCGTGATGTTCCCCGCCCGCGACCGGCCGGAGGCGGTCCGGCGCAGCGCGGTGACCGCGGGCCGCGGCTCTCCCCCGTGCAGCGAGGAGAGCGTGGTGCCCTGGGCCCAGTACACGATCTTGTCCGGGGCGTCCTCCCACAACCGCGACGGCAGTCGGTCCACACCGCCGACGATGCCCCTGTGGTCGTCGTCGGCACCGGTGTAGGTGACGCGCAGGATCTCCAGGATGGAGTTGGGGAAGTCGGTGTCCCATCCTCCGGTGCCGAAGCCCACCTGCCCGAAGATCTCCCGGTGTCGGAAGGAGGAGAAGTGCGGGGACTCGCACAGGAAGCCGTAGAAGGTCTGGTTGTCGAGCCGGGCGACCAGGTCGTTCCAGATCTTCTTCTGGGTGGCCACGTCGCGCTCGCGGATGGCCTGTTGCATGCGGGTGTGCTGGACCCTCTCCAGGGTGCCGTCCCAGGCACGCGCCACCTCACGGTAGACCTCGGGCAGGTCGTCGAGGGTGGTGGCGTAGTGCGGGGTGCCCTTGAGGTCGACCACCGTGCTGGGGGTGGCCGGGGAGAGCGGGTTGGGGAAGGGCCTGGTCTCCAGGCCGACCCGGTCCACGTAGTGCCAGAAGGCGGTGGAGGAGGGCGGGAAGCGCATGGCGCCCATCTCGGCGACCACGTCGTCGGGAAAGCCGGGGAACCTCTCCGTTCGCAGCCGCCCGCCGATGCGGTCCGCCTCGTAGACCACCGGCTTCAGTCCCGCCTTCATGAGCTCGTAGGCGGTGATGATCCCCGACAGGCCACCGCCGATGACGGCGACCTCGGTGCCGTGGTGCTCGGCGGGAACCTGCCCGAGTCCGGCGGGATGCTCAAGGTAGGCGTCGTAGGCGAACGGGAAGTCCGGTCCGCACATGTTCAGTGGCGTGCTCTGCTCGGATGCGGCACCGGCGGCGGTGGGCATGGCAGACGTCATCAGTCCCTCCTTCGGTGGGTGTGGTCCGGCGGGG
>CALGOD010000662.1 GCA_937957845.1 uncultured Nocardiopsis sp. | reverse complement strand
CAGGGCCGCGGACACCGCTCAGGCACCGGAACGACCCACCCGGTGACACGACTACACGAACGGCTCGACCTCGGCACGGGCCTCGGCCCCGTAGGACTTCTCCCGACGCTCCAACAGTGCCTCGGAGGTCAATGTGTACTCCTGCGGACCGTCGGCCTCCAGGCAGTGCACCGCGGTGGCGTTACCCACCTGCGCGGCGCGCTCCAGCGCCAGCCCCCACGAGTGCGCGGCCAGGAAACCGGCCCGGAAGGCGTCGCCCATACCGGTCGGGTCCACGGCCTCGCCCACCACGGCGGCGGGCACGTGCACGCTGGGCTCGTCCCGCCTGTCGATACGGGCTCCCTTGGCCCCCAACGTCGTGATCCTGGTTCCCACCCGCGAGAGCACCTCCCGGTCCGACCATCCGGTCTTCTGCTCCGCCAGCGCCTTCTCGTACTCGTTGGGGAACAGGAACGAGGCACCCTCGATCAGGGTGCGCACCTTCTCCCCCTCCATCCGCGCCAACTGCTGGGAAGGGTCGGCCGCGAAGGCGATACCGCGCGTACGGCACTCCTCGCTGTGCCGCACCATGGCCTCGGGGTCGTCCGCGCCGACCAACACCAGGTCCAGCCCGCCCACACGCTCGGAGATCGGCTGCAGCTCGATGTTGCGCGCCTCGGCCATGGCACCGGCGTAGAACGACGCGATCTGGTTCTGGTCACGGTCCGTCGTACAGATGAACCGTGCGGTGTGACGCAGTTCGGAGATGTAGACCGACGAGGTGTCCACACCATGGCGTTCCAGCCAGGCACGGTAGTCCTCGAAGTCCGCTCCGGCGGCACCCACCAGGACGGGCTCCAGACCGAACCGGCCCATGCCGAAGCAGATGTTGGCGGCCACACCACCACGCCGCACGTCGAGTTCGTCGATCAGGAAGGACAACGACAACTGCTGGATCTGTTCGGGGATGATCTGCTCGGCGAACCGGCCCTCGAAGGACATCAGATGGTCGGTGGCGATGGATCCGGCAACCGCGATACGCACGGGACGAAGACTCCTCGGTCGGCAGGGTGGGGTGATCTTCACCGGGCGCGTGTGCCCGCGCCCGATGAGGACTGCCCCAGAGTATCCACAGCCATTCCGGTATGGGACCCCACTCCATCCCGACCGACGCTCCCGACGTCGAGGGGAGGGCGGTGGACCGCCCTCCCCTCGACGTCACCTCCTCCGAAGGCCCCGGCCGGAAAGCGCACGGGCCCGCCGGACAGGACTCCTAGTTGAAGGAGTCACCGCAGGCGCAGGATCCCGTCGCGTTGGGGTTGTCGATGGTGAACCCCTGCTTCTCGATCGTGTCGACGAAGTCGATCGTGGCGCCCACCAGGTAGGGAGAGCTCATCCGGTCGGTAACGACCTCCACACCGCCGAAGTCGGTGACGACGTCGCCGTCCAGCTCGCGCTCGTCGAAGTAGAGCTGGTAGCGCAGCCCCGAGCAACCACCTGGCTGAACGGCCACACGAAGGCGAAGATCGTTCCGCCCCTCCTGCTCCAGGAGCGCCCTGACCTTGTTGGACGCCTCGTCGGTGAGGATGATGCCCTCGGTGGTCTCGCTCTGAACCGTCATGTCGTAAAGCTCCTCTGAAAGGGGTTGCGGCTGGCCTGGCGACCCCTCGGTCGCATCCGGGACTGGCCCGCCTCAGCGGACGCAGGCCTCCTCAACGAAACCCAACACCCCGTCCCGGCCCGGCATTCCTGTACGGAACCGATGTCGCCGCACCACCGCCGTTGCGTGCCCACCGCCCACCCCCAAGGGGATCGGCGGCGCACAAACGTGCTCGTTCCCCCAGGGTAATTTGTCCAGCCCCGCTACGCCATCTCCCACCCGCGCACCAGCAGGACCCGCCCCGACGCTCCCCCGGGCAAGGGGGCGGAACCCCGAAGGATTCCGCCCCCTACCACCCAGATCAGCCCTTGGCGAGCGTCCCCAGGTACAACTCGATGACGTTCGGGTCGTTCAGCAGTTCGGCACCGGTACCCGTGTACGCGTTGCGGCCCTGGTCCAGCACATAGCCACGGTCGCAGATCTGCAGGCACCGACGCGCGTTCTGCTCCACCATGATCACCGACACACCTGTACGGTTGACCTCCTTGACCCGCTGGAAGACCTCCTCCTGGTAGATCGGGGACAGACCCGCGGTCGGCTCGTCCAGCAGCAGCACCGACGGGTCCATCATCAAAGCCCGACCCATCGCCACCATCTGCCGTTCACCGCCCGACAGCGACCCCGCCTTGGCCTTACGACGGTCGGCCAGCAGCGGGAACAGCCCCGCCACCACGTCGAACCGCTCGGAGAAGGTACGAGGCCTCAGGAAGGCCCCCATCTGGAGGTTCTCCTCGATCGTCAACGAGGGGAACACGTTCTGCGTCTGTGGGACGTAACCCACACCGCGCTCCACCAGTCCGTGCGCGGGCAGGCCCGAGATGCTCGAGCCCCGCAGCGTCAGCCCGCCCTCACGCACCGGGATCAGACCGAAGATCGTCTTGATCAGCGTCGACTTGCCCGCGCCGTTCGGACCGATGATCGCCACGACCTCGCCCTCGGTCAGCGTCAGCGTGCACCCGTTGAGGATGTTCACGCCCGGCACATAACCCGCGACCAGGTCCTTGGCCAGC
>CALGOD010000661.1 GCA_937957845.1 uncultured Nocardiopsis sp. | reverse complement strand
GATCGGCAACGTGCTCGGCTCCGACGGCAAGATCCTGCGCACCCGCAGCGGCGCCCCGGTACGCCTCATGGCGCTGCTGGACGAGGCGGTCGAGCGGGCCGGGGCGGTGGTCGCCCAGAACCGGCCCGACCTGGACGCCGCGAGCCGGGACGAGATCGCCCGCATGGTCGGCATCGGCGCGGTCAAGTACGCCGATCTCTCGGTGGCGCACGACACCGAGTACACGTTCGACTTCGACCGGATGCTGGCCCTGAACGGCAACACCGGACCCTACCTGCAGTACGCGCAGGCGCGGATCCGCTCCATCTTCCGCAAGGGCGGTCTGGAGCTGTCCGAGGCCCGGGGGCGGATCACCGTCTCCCAGGACGCCGAGCGGGCCCTGGCCCTCAAGCTGCTGGAGTTCGGCGCCGTGGTGGCCCAGGTCGGCGACCTGCTCCAGCCGCACCGTCTGTCCTCCTACCTGTTCGATCTGGCGCAGTCGCTGACGGCGTTCTACGAGCACTGCCCGGTACTGACCGCGGACACCGAGGCCGAGCGCGAGTCGCGTCTGGCGCTGATCGCGGTGGCGTTCCGTGTCCTGGTCCAGGGCCTGGACCTGCTGGGCGTGGAGGCTCCCGAGCACATGTGACGGCGGGCGCACGCGTCCACCGTGTGGAAGGGGGTCGAGGCGGTACCGCCTCGGCCCCTTTCCACGCGCACGTCTCCACGGGCACCGACCGGACCCGGAGCTCGGACGTCTCCGGTCCCCGAAAGGAGTCGGGCACGCGCCCCATGAGCGCGTGCTCTGAGAAGCTCATCGGGTGGGAGGGCCGGCTCAGCCCTCCAGCAGGGCCTCCACCTCGTCCCTGGTGGGCATCGACGAGCTGGCTCCGTGCCGCTGGACCGAGAGCGAGGCGGCCGCCGCGGCGAACCGCATGGCCTCCTCGGGGCCGCGCCCCTGTGCCCTGGCGACCGCGAAGGAGCCGCAGAAGGTGTCGCCCGCCGCCGTGGTGTCCACGGCCTTCACCTGACGGGCGGGAACGTGCACCGCCTCACCACCGCGACGACCGTGCAGGGAACCGTCCCCGCCCAGGGTCAGCAGTACCTCCGGAACGATCTCCAACAGCGCCGCGAGCGCCTCGCGCGGATCCTTACGACCCGTGATCGCGGCCGCCTCGTGCTGGTTGGGGACCAGGACGTCCACCGCCGACAGGAGCTCGTCGGGCAGTTCACGCGCCGGAGCGGGGGTCAGGTAGACCGGGACGCCCAGCTCCCGGCCGGTACGCGCGGCCGAGATCACCGCCTCCATGGGCAGTTCGAGCTGGAGCAGCAGGGCCGCGCCGCCCTCGATGATCGCGGCGTCGCCCTCCGCCACACCGGTGACCTCACCGTTGGCACCGGGAACGACGATGATCGAGTTCCCGCCGCCGCCGTCCACCACGATGTGCGCCACCCCCGACACTCCGGGCACGGTACGCAGTCCGGACACGTCGACGCCATGGTCGACGAGGTTGGCCCGCAGCTCCTCACCGAAGGCGTCCTCCCCCACGGCCCCGAGGAAGGCCACGTCGGCGCCGACCCGGGCGGCCGCGACCGCCTGGTTGGCGCCCTTGCCCCCCGGAACCTGGCGGAAGGCCGTGCCGGTGACCGTCTCACCACTGCCGGGGACCTGGTCGACGTAGGCGACCAGGTCCATGTTCACGCTGCCGAAGACCGCGATACGCGGCGCCTCACTCACTTGGCCTCCTCCTTGGGCCTGGCCTGACCGTCGGCCCCGTCCAGACCCACGATGACCGGGGCGTGGTCGGAGGCTCCCTTGCCCTTGCGCTCCTCGCGGTCGACCGCCGCGCCCGCGGCCCGCTCAGCCAGCGCGGGCGAGGCCAGCACGAAGTCGATGCGCATGCCCTTGCGCTTGGGGAAGGACAGGCCCTTGTAGTCCCAGTAGGTGTACACACCGGGTCCCGGGGTGTGGGGGCGGGCCACGTCCTCGAACCCGGCGCCGACCAGTTTTTCGAAGGCCGCGCGTTCGGGGGCGGTGACGTGGGTGCTGCCCTCGAACTCGGCCATGTCCCACACGTCCTCGTCGCGGGGGGCGATGTTGAAGTCGCCCATGTAGGCGATCTGCGCCCGGGGGTCGGCCGCCAGCTCGGCACTGCCCGCCTCGCGCAGCGCCTCCAGCCAACGGAGCTTGTAGTCGTAGTGGGGGTGGCCGACCTCACGCCCGTTGGGTACGTACAGGCTCCACACCCGCACGCCCGCACAGGTGGCACCGATCGCGCGGGCCTCGGCCTCCTCCGGGTCGCCGTAGCCGGGCTGACCCGGGAAACCGATCCGGACGTCGTCGATCCCGACGCGGGAGGCGATCGCGACCCCGTTCCACTGGGACAGGCCGTGATGGGCCACCTCGTAGCCGCGGTCGGTGAAGACCGCCGCGGGGAACTGGTCGTCCCTGGCCTTGGTCTCCTGGATGGCCAGGACGTCGACGTCGCTCCGGTCCAACCAGGCGCCGATTCGATCGGCCCGGGCCCGGGCGCTGTTCACATTCCATGTCGCGATACGCACAGCCAAAGGCTAGGACATTCTCGGCGGGCGCATACCCCGCCCCGTCCTTCGCCGCCTCCATGGAGGGCGCCCCGGTGCGGCCGTCCTCCGCACCGGGGCATCGCGACTCCCGGCACACGTGCCCGGAATGGTTTCCGTCGCGATCACTTGGACGTCCAGCCCTCCCCCGAGGTTCGCATTGGGCGAAAGGTTTTTCCGTGCGTGCCGGGGCGGAGGTTCCGAGCACACGCGTAGGTCACGCCCCGGCGGGTAGGCGTGTGTTCCAGACCACACCGTGCCTCGACGAGGTGAGAGCGCGTATGTCCACGTCGGAGATCAACAGCACCGCCACCGACCCTCCCGAAGTCGACGAACGACGTGCCCGCGCCGTGGCGGAACAGGCACGCGAGAGCGCATGGCGCCGCCCGGGCTTCGCCAGGGAGCTGTACCTCGGACGTCTTCGCCTGGACCTGATCCATCCGCTCACCGGCCCCGACGAGGAGGTCCGACGTCGAGGCGAGGCCTTCCTGGAGTCGTTGCGCGGATTCTGTGAGAGCATCGACCCCCAACGCATCGAACGGGAGGAGCGCATCCCCGACGAGGTCGTCAACGGCCTTCGCGAACTCGGCGCGCTCGGGATGAAGATCCCCGTCGAATACGGCGGGCTCGGACTCGGCCAGGTCCACTACAACCACGCCCTGACGCTCGTCGGCTCCGTCTCGCCCGCGGTCGGCGCCCTGCTCTCGGCCCACCAGTCCATCGGTGTCCCCCAACCCGTCGCCATGTTCGGCACCGAGGAGCAGAAGCGCGCGTTCCTGCCCCGCTGCGCGCGCGAGGACATCAGCGCGTTCCTGCTCACCGAACCCGACGTGGGCAGCGACCCGGCGAGGCTGCGGACCACCGCCACGCCCACGGAGGACGGCGGGTACGTGCTGGACGGCGTGAAGCTGTGGACCACCAACGGTGTGGTCGCCGACCTGCTCGTGATCATGGCCAGGGTGCCGGAGAGTCCCGGCCATCGGGGCGGCATCACCGCGTTCGTGGTCGAGGGCACCTCCCCGGGCATCACCGTGGAGCGACGCAATCGCTTCATGGGACTGCGCGGTCTGGAGAACGGCCTCACCCGGCTGCACGGGGTACGGGTCCCGGCGGCCAACCGGATCGGAGAGGAGGGGCAGGGGCTGCGGATCGCGTTGTCCACCCTCAACACCGGACGGCTCTCGCTTCCCGCCATGTGCGTGGGCGCGGGAAAGCTGGCGACCAAGATGTCCCGTGAATGGGCGCGCGAACGTGTCCAGTGGGGTCGCCCCGTGGGCAGGCACGAGGAGGTGGCGAAAAAGGTCTCCTACATCGCGGCCACCACCTACGCCATGGAGGCCATGCTGGACCTGGCCGGTCAGATGGCCGACGACCGGCGCAACGACATCCGCATCGAGGCGGCCATCGCCAAACTGTGGGCCTCCGAGCACGCGTACACGATCGCCGACGAACTCGTGCAGATCCGCGGAGGTCGCGGTTACGAGACCGCCGGCTCCCTGGCCGCGCGCGGCGAACGGGGCGTCCCCGCCGAGCAGATGCTGCGCGACCTGCGCATCAATCGGATTTTCGAGGGTTCCACGGAGATCATGCACCTGCTGATCGCCCGTGAGGCGGTGGACGCCCACCTGTCGGTGGCCGGGGACATCATCGACCCCGAGGCCGACCGGGCGGCCAAGGCCAGGGCGGTGGTCAAGGCGGGCGGGTTCTACGCCCGATGGCTGCCCACCCTGACCGTCGGCCGGGGACAGGCACCGTCGGCGTTCCACGAGTTCGGACCGCTCGCCGTCCATCTGAGGTACGTCGAGCGCACCTGCCGCAGGCTCGCCCGCTCCACCTTCTACGGCATGTCCCGCTGGCAGGGGAGGTTGGAGGTCAAACAGGGTTTCCTCTCCCGGATCGTGGACATCGGCGCGGAACTGTTCGCGATGAGCGCGGTGGTCGTGCGCGCCCACCATGACGCCGACGCCCACCCCGAACGGGGCAGGGGCCCGCTCGAACTGGCCGACGTGTTCTGTCGCCAGTCGCGGCTGCGGGTGGAAGGCCTGTTCGAAGGCCTGTGGGCCAACACCGACACCGTGGACGGCAAGCTGTCCCGGCGTCTGATGGACGACGCCTACACCTGGATGGAGGAGGGCGTCGTCGACCCCTCCCTGCCCGGCCCCCTCATCGCCCCGGTGGTCCCCGGACCGTCGAAGGAGGAGGACCGGCACCGACGCATGGGCTGACGCCGGGAGGGCTCGGGAATGTCACGGCCGAGGACTACGGTGACGGGATGGCCGAACCTCACCCCCGCCGCGACGCGGACATCTCCCTCTCCCAGGCCCGCAGGATCGCCCTCGCCGCGCAGGGCTTCGACGATCCCGCCCCGAAGGGCAGACCGACGCTCGCCCATCTGGGGCGGGTGGTGCGCCGGGTGGGCATCATGCAGATCGACAGTGTGAACGTGCTGTCCCGTAGCCAGTACCTTCCGGTGTTCGCGCGCCTGGGCCCCTACGACACCGCTCTGCTGGACCGGGCCGCCACCACCGCGGCCGGTTCCGGTCCGGCCCGGCTGGTGGAGTGCTGGGCGCACGAGGCCAGCCTGGTGCCGCCCTCCACCCGCCAACTGATGCGCCACAGGATGGACCGCAACCGCGCCGAGACCCGTGTGGGGTGGATGAACGGCATCAGGGAGGAGAAGCCGGAACTGGTCAAGGCCGTGTACGAGGAGGTGGCGCGGATCGGTCCGGCCGGCGCCCGTCGGGTGGAGGCGGAACTGGAGCACGACCTGCCGAGGGCGAAGGAGCATTGGGGTTGGAACTGGTCGGAGGTCAAGAAGTGTCTGGAGTACCTGTTCTGGATCGGCGACCTGACCTCCAACGGACGTAACGCACAGTTCGAACGGCTCTACGACCTGCCTGAGCGGGTGCTGCCTCCCCAGGTGTACGCCGCGCCGCAGCTCTCCCCCGAGGAGTCGCACCGCGAACTGGTGTCCATCGCGGCCCGCGCCCACGGGGTGGCCACGGAGGCGTGCCTGCGCGACTACTTCCGGTTGAGACCGGCCGAGTCCCGAGCGGCCGTCGCCGACCTGGTGGAGGCCGGTGAACTGGTGCCGGTGCGGGTGCGGGGCTGGGAGCGTACCGCCTACCTGCACCGCGACGCCCGGATGCCCCGCAGGATGGACGCGCGGGCACTGCTGAGCCCCTTCGACTCGCTCGTGTGGACACGCGACCGTGCCGAGGAACTGTTCGGGTTCCGCTACCGGTTGGAGATCTACGTACCCGCCGCCAAGCGCGTCCACGGCTACTACGTGCTGCCGTTCCTGCTGGGTGAGGATCTGGTGGCCAGGGTGGACCTCAAGGCGGACCGCCGGTCCGGGACCCTGCTGGCCCAACGGATCACCCTGGAGGAGGACGCACCCGAGGAGACCCTGCCCGCGTTGGTCGAGCAGTTGGGCCGGATGGCCGCCTGGTTGGGGCTGCACGACGGTGTCGGAGGTCCCGCGCTGACCTCCCCCGTCCGCTGATCCCACACGGAGCGCTCGGGGGCCGCCGAGGTCGCCCGTCAAGAAGCGCGCGCGTCCACACCGGGAAACGGCAAGACGGTGACGTGCCCCCTTCCCCCGCCGGGTCGTGCGATCCTCGGGGGAGCCACAGGTCCGGCACCATTTCCGGCAACGATCGTCCCAAAGGCACAGACCGACGGTCCCCGT
>CALGOD010000660.1 GCA_937957845.1 uncultured Nocardiopsis sp. | reverse complement strand
AACTCGGGAATGGGCAAACGCGGTGCCGACGAGGAGACCGCCCAGGGGATGCACGGCATGGCCGTGGGGGCCTATCCCTTCCTCAAGGACATCGATCCCGTCACCTTCACCAAGTTGCTGTCGGGGGCCGAGATCGCGCTGGGCGCCGCCCTGATGCTCCCCGTCGTCCCCAGCCGGCTCGCGGGAGCCGGACTGACCGCGTTCGCCTCCAGCCTGCTCGGTATGTACCTGCGCACTCCCGGCATGCGTCTTCCCAACAGCGTGCGCCCCTCGGAACAGGGCCTGAGCCTGGCCAAGGACGTCTGGCTGCTGGGAGCCGGAATCAGCATGATGATGGGCCACGACGGCGAGCACCACTCCCCGAGGTGCCGCCGGTGAGGAGGGGCGCTACTCGGGGTCCACAGCGGGCACGAACACCCGCAGGGCCGCGGGCCGTTTGGTGAAGACGACCGTCGACGAGCCCTCCGCCACCTCTCCGTCCACGGCGAGCAACCTCGGCTCCTCCGGAATGGTCAGCGACATCTCCGTGGTCGAGCGCTCCGCGTAGCCCCCGCCGGGCGAGAGCCTGCCCAGCAGCACATCGCCCAGAGCACGGATCCGCGGGAAGGGCTCCCGGGCGCTGAGCACCCGTACGTCCAGTCGACCGTCGTCCAGCCGCTCACGCAGCGCGGGCACCCGTGCGTGCGTACGGTACCGACAGTTGCCCACGAAGGCCCACCACACCCGGGTCGGCTCGCCGTCCACCAACGCCGTGGTCGGGCTCACCTCCAACAGGTCCCGCCACAGGGCCAACGCGAACGCCGGCCACTTGCCGATCCGCTCCGCCCACCGGTCACGCCGCTCCACCATGCGCGGGTAGGAACCGAACGAGGCGGTGTTGAGGAAGACCCGGCCGTCCACCTCTCCCACGTCCACCCGGGCCAACCTGCCGTTGTCGAACGCCCGCAGCGCGACGTCCACCGAGGTCAGCCCCAGCGTGCGCGCGAAGTTGTTGAGAGTGCCGTCCGGCAGGACCAGCAACGGCCGGTCGTGGTCCAGGGCCGCCCTCGCCCCGGCGTTGACGGTGCCGTCGCCGCCCGCCACGGCCAACACCCGGCAGGTCCGCGCCGCCCGGTCCATCGCCTCGGCGATGTCGTCCTGCGCCGACAACGGGAGGATCCGAGCCTTGGGCAGGGCGCGGGCCACCCGACTCGTGACGTCGGCGGCGGGCAGGGGCGCCACCGTGCCCGCGGCGGACTGCGGGTTGACCACCACCGTCACCCCCTCCCCCTCCCGGTCGACGTCGCTCACCCCGTCGGGGACGGTACGCGCGCCGAAGGTCAACTCGGGGCGGGGCGGCACCACCACCCTGGCCGCGAGCGCGGTACCGGCGCCGATGGCCAACCCGGCGAGTACGTCCCCGGGGTAGTGCACACCGCTGTGCACACGCGAGACCGCCACCGTTCCCGCCAAGGCGGCCACGAGCGCGGCCAAGGGCTTGGGCGCGTCGGCCATGACCCCGCCCGCGTAGGCCGCGGCGGCGGCGGTGTGGCCGGAGGGAAAGGACGTGCTGGGGTAGGAACGGTAGGGACGGCGGGCGGAGGGAACGGCCGACGTGTCCGGCCGGCCCCGGTCGGAGAGCTTCTTGACCACGGCCGAGACGGCGTTGGCGGTCCCGGCCGCCAGGATGGCGCGCAGGGCCGTGCGCCGAAGGCGGGGCCCTCCGGTGGCGGCGAGGGTGGCCGACACCAGGAACCAGGGAGCCATGTTGTCGGTGGCCTGAACGAACTTGGGCGTGTGGGGATCCAGAAGGGGCGACCCCACCCCGGTCACCCAGTCATAGATCCTCTTGTCGATCTTGTGGAGACGGTGTGCAGGGCTCATTGACTCAGAGTGGAACGGACCCGGTGCGGATGTCCATGAAGACGCGCGGTGGGGTTTTTCATGGTGTTGGTGACGTCGCCCACGACATCGGCCAGGGGACCGGCACGAAAAACGCCCGGGACGCGGGAGCGCCGCTTGGGCGGACGCGACCTCAGACCGTGGGGATCTGGCCGCCGTCCACCCGCACCATCGATCCGGTGACGTAGGCGGCCTGTCGACTCGCCAGGAACGCGGCCACCGCCCCGTACTCCTCCGGTCTGCCGTACCGTCGGGCGGGGATGCCGGCGAGGATGTCGGCCTCGATCTCCTCCACCGGGCGACCCTCCCGCTCGGAGCGGGCCAGGTCCAACGCGTCCGTACGCGGGGTGGAGATCCGACCGGGCACGATCACGTTCGAGGTGACCCCGTCCGCGGCGACCTCGGTGGACACCGTCTTGGACCAGGAGTGCAGCGAAGCCCGCAGGGTGTTGGAAACACCCAGGTTCGGGATCGGCGCGATCGGCCCGGAGGAGGTGCTCGTGATGATCCGACCCCAACCGCGTTCGCGCATCCCGCCGACCACGGCGTCGGTCAGACGGATGACCGGCAGCACCATGGCCTCGTACATGTCCTTCCAGAGCGCGGTGTCCTGCCCCAGGACAGGGGTGGGCGGCGGCCCTCCGGTGTTGTTGACCAGGATGTCCACCGGTCCCAGTTCGGCGGCCACACGCCCGGCCACCTCCACGGCCCGCCCGTGCTCGGTCAGGTCCCAGACCACCGACATCGCGCGTACGCCGTGTTCGGCGCACGCGGCAACGGTCGCCTCCAGACGCTCCTCGTCACGACCGGTCACGGCGGTGTGCACGCCCTCCGCGGCCAGGGCGAGGGCGATGGCCCTTCCCAGTCCGGAACTGGCGGCGGTGACCAGCGCGACCCTTCCCGCGATCCCCAGGTCCATGTGCCTCCTCCACGGTGGTGACAGGTGTCCCCGGTATCCTCGCAGTACGACGACCCCACGGGAACCCCCGACGATCATGCGCTGTCCGCTCCCACCTCGGTGGGCCGCACAGGGGAGTGCCACCACCCCGCGTGCCGCGGGGTCAGCTCTCGTTGGGCACCACCACGGCGCGGCCGGAGATCTCCCCCGCCTCCAGCCTCCGGTAGGCCTCCAGCGCCTCCTCCATCGGGAACCGCGTCACCTCCGGACGGATCTGCCCGGCACGGTACATGTCCACCACCTCCCACAGTTCTCCCACGGAACCCCAGTAGGTGCTGGTGACGTAGGACTCGTAGGGGCTGGTGAAGAAGGAGAACCGGTGCGTGCCGCCCGCGATGCCCACCACGCTCAGCCGCCCGCCTTGGGCCATCACCGCGGAGGCCGTGGCGATGGTCGGGGTGGCGCCCACGAAGTCGAAGGCCGCGTCCACCCCCCGACCGCCGGTGATCTCGCGGATCTCCTCCACCTGCCGCTCCCCGCCTCCCACGGTCACCGCGCCGTTGGCCTCCGCCCGCGCCCGGGCGTCGGCCTTGAGGTCGGTGGCGATCACCGTCGCGCCGGTCAGCGCGCGCAGGATCTGCACACCGATCTGCCCCAGCCCGCCCAGACCGATGACCAGGGCGTGGCGACCACCGCCCTCCAGGTGCGGCAACGCCCCCTTGATCGCGTGATACGGGGTGAGCCCGGCGTCCGACAGAGGCGCCGCATCCACCGGGTCGGCGTCTCCCAACGGCACCAGGTGGTGGGCGGGGACGGTCATGTACTCGGCCATGCCGCCGTCGCGCCCCAGTCCGACCGCCATGTAGGGCATCGTGGAGGCGTTCTCGCAGTAGGTGTCCTCACCCCGCGCGCACCTGCGGCAGTGACCGCAGCCGATCGGGCCGTACGCCAGGTAGGCCCCGCCCACCTCGACGCGTTCGCTCACACCGTCGCCGAGCGCCTCCACCCACCCGGCGTTCTCGTGCCCCAGCACGAAAGGGGGTTTCTGCGCCCCGGGCTGTCCCTCCCTGAAGTGCCTGTAGATGCTGATGTCGGAGTGGCAGGCGCCGGCTCCGGCCACCCGTAGCAGGACCTCCCCGGGCCCCGGTTCGGGGGTGGCGACATCGGTCAACGACGGGAACTGCTCGTAGTTCTCAAAGACCACGGCTCGCATGAGTGCATCCCCTGCTCGGTGGATCCCGGACACCCTTCGATGCCCTCTGTGCCCGAACGGCCACTCGAAGTTATCAATCCGTGGTCGACGCTGTCAGCCGACGCGGACGTCGAGAACCGTCCGTATTTTCTCGATCCACCCGGTGAGTTCCGGCCGCCGCGCGAGTCCGTACGTATGAACGAATCACCTCGAGTGGAACCGACGGACGGAGGGGACCGCGATGGACACCGAGAAGACGACCCGTGCGGGAAGACGGGAGTGGCTCGGACTCGGGGTGCTCGCCCTGCCCACCCTGTTGCTCTCCCTGGACATGAGCGTGCTCTACCTGGCCCTGCCCCATCTGGCCGCGGACCTACGACCCACCGGTGGACAACTCCTGTGGATCATGGACGTGTACGGCTTCATGATCGCGGGCTTCCTCATCACCATGGGCACCCTGGGCGACCGCATCGGCCGCAGGCGCCTGCTGATGATCGGTGCCGCCGTCTTCGGCCTGGCCTCGGTC
>CALGOD010000659.1 GCA_937957845.1 uncultured Nocardiopsis sp. | reverse complement strand
CCCGTTCCCGCGTCGGGGCGGAGCGAACGCCGTAGACGGCCGCGTCGCACCTTTGCGGAGCGCGGGCGAGGGGAAGATCGACCGGCCTCGTCCCGCGGTCCCGCCACCGGGGCGGGGGCGGTCATTCCTCCTCGCGAGGATGGTCGACCGAAGACTCCGACGGCGGGCCGAAGGAGCGGAGCCGGCTCGCGAGCCGGTAGTCGACGCGAATGTCCTCGTAGGCGACCCCGGGGACGACCTTGTCGGGAAGGCCCGAGCGTTCGCCGCCCGAGACGCCCTCCTGGTCCGGCTCCCCCCAGGTGCGGGACCTGACCTCGGGAACCTCGTGGAAGGTCAGCTCGTCCGCGGAGACGGAGGCGCCGACCTCCACGTCGTGTCCCGTTTCCGCCCGATCCGCCATGGCCCTCTCCGTCCCGACTCTCCCGGTATGCTCCCCGTCGTCGGACATGGTGGTTCCGGCCCTCACGGCTTCCCGTCGTCGGAGTCCTCCGCCGCCTCCTCCGAGCCCCCACCGATGTCCTCCATCGCGTCGCCGGCACCCCGCCCCAGGGCTCCGGCCGCCCGCCCCGCACCGCCCGCCACCTGGTCCAGCGAGGACTCCACCCCCCGGGTCACGTGTTCCAGGATCTGCGGGTTGGTGTCGACCGTCTGCAGAACGCGCGCGATCATCTCCCGAACGTTGTCGAGCCGGACCCTGAGCTCGGCCTGGGCCTCGACCCCCTTGATGGTGAGGGCGACGCGGCCGAGTTCGACGTCGGCTCCGACCTTCAGCCCGAGCAGGTCCAGAACCTCGGCCTGAAGGGAGAGGGAGGCGCGGAGGTTCTCGACCTCGAGCTCGATCTCGTCGACCCTCAGGTCCGGGACCTCCAGGAGTACGTCCGGGTCCTCGGTGTCGGGAGCCCGGGATCGGTGTTCGCGACGGGGTTCGGGCACCTTCTCTCCACCACCGGCCCGTTTCGCCCGCGCCGGGGCCTCCTTGGATGTGCCTGTGGCCGGAGCGTCCTCCTTCCGCGCTCTCCTTCCGGTGTCCTCCCTGGTCCGGTCCGTCCCTTCCCTGGTCCTCCGCTCCACCTTCTCCGTCCCTTCTGGGAGGTTCGGGCACGCCCCTCCCCGATGTCCTCCCGGACAAGGTGTCGTCGCGTCCTCGGTCCCCACATGAACCCAGGCCACCTGTCCGTTTTATGCCTATTTGAGAAGTATCTGAGTGCGTGCGCCCCATGTACCCTCGACCACCAGGCAGAAAACGATCCTTGCGACGGATCCCGTCCCGGCGCATCGGGGCCACGGCACGGACACCGCCAAGGCCCACGAGGGCGAGGGACAGCGAGGGGCATCAGGAGCGCTGGAAGGGCCGCCCTCCCGCATCACCCGCGATGACCCAAGGACGGGCGGTGCGCGTCGACCGCCTCGGAGCGGGTCAGGTGGCCCCGGAGGGAGGCGACGCCCCCTCCAGGTCGCGCAACGCCTCCGTCCACCGCAGCCGTCGCGCCTCGGTGGACATCTCCCACCACGGGGTGCCCCTCTCCCCCAGCCCCTCCTTGGCTCGGCCCACCCGCGCCCGGGCTCGACGTTCGGCCTCGGTGTCCCCCGCGTCCAGCGCCGCGGCCACGTCCCGGCGGGCCGACATCAGGTGGGACACCAGGCGCTCGCGCTCACGCGGCGGCAACAACGGATCACTGGCGCGCCAACGCCGTCCTCCCACGACGACGTAACGGCCGTCCTCGGTGCGCTCGGGGTCCGGCATGTACGAGGAGGTGCCCCGCTCCACGGGCGCCCACACCCGATGGCGCGTCTCCACCGTCGGCCACGCCCCGTACGAGAAATCGGCGGCGCGGGTTCTCGGAGGCACGGGGCGTCCGGAAAATCCGAGCATCCCGAAAAATTCATCTCCCATCGGGAATAAGTCGACGCCCTCTTTTCAAGCCGGAGCACGGCTCCCACACTCCGGTGCGGACTCATTTTCGTGGCACGAAACCGCGGAGGGCTCTTGTTCTCTTCCGGTGGCGCCACGGACTCCGCACCCCTCAGGCGGTCGCGGACACGCGTCTCCTGCGAGCCGCACACCGCTTGGAGCTCCGACACTGAGCTGGGACCACGTCGTCGCCAGGGCCTTTTCCGAGCCGTTGAGGCGGGAGGGGACCCGCCACGGGAAGCGGGGTTCGGGAGCCGGGACACGCGAGAAAAAACACATTGTCCCCCCGGCGCGGAAACCTTGTGCTACCGTTACGGAAGTTGCAGTAGTGGTTCCCGCTTGACTTTTGCGGAAACCGGCTCGGTAGTCGGTTCTCCTCACATTGTTATCTCCACTCGGGACATCATCACAGTGGCGTTGGAATCCCGCGCAGTGTGGAATTCCTGAAGGCGATGTGAGGTAGGTCATCATGACAACCGGTACCGTTAAATGGTTCAACAGCGAAAAGGGCTTCGGCTTCATCGAGCAGGACGGGGGCGGAGCCGATGTCTTCGCTCACTACTCCAACATCCAGACTGAGGGCTACCGCGAGCTGGCCGAAGGCCAGGCCGTGAGCTTCGAGACCAGGCAGGGCCCCAAGGGTCTGCAGGCCGAGAACATCACGCTGGTCTAGTCAAGACCCATCCGCGTACGGGGCCCGCCTCTGCCGAGTCGGGCCCCGTAGCGGTGCCCTCATCCGGTCCGGTTCCAGTCCGTCGCCTCAGTCGACCAGAAACCGGCCTTCCCGCCCCCTCGGGTTCTCCATCCGAGCAGGAGGCGTCAACCTCTTACACACCACGCGCGCTCCCCGCGTCTCGCGGGTACCGAAGCGCCGGGTGGTGTCGACCTCGAAAGGTCCAGATTGCGCACGACCAACGTTTCCAGAGAACAACACGGCCAGAAGAGGCACGTCCGCCGCGGAGGCGGGGGCCGAAGGCCCGCCCGAGTGTCCGCTCCCCCGCGGAACGACTCCTTCCCGACCTCCACCACCCCCGCCCTGCCCGCCGCGACCACCTTCCACGAACTCGGGCTGCCCGCTCCCCTGTTGTCGGTCCTGGAGCGGCAGGAACTGACCGTGCCCTCGGCCATCCAGGCCCAGACACTGCCGAACTCGATCGCCGGTCGTGACGTCCTCGGACGCAGCCGGACCGGGTCCGGCAAGACCCTCGCCTTCGGCCTGGCCCTGCTCGCCCGCTTGGAGGGCCGGAAGGCCGAACCGAAGCGGCCGCTCGCACTGGTCCTGGCACCCACCCGTGAACTCGCCCAACAGGTCACCGACGCGCTGGAGCCCTACGCGCGCTCACTCAGGATCCGTTCGGCGACGGTGGTCGGGGGCATGTCGCTGTTCCGTCAGGCCCAGACCCTGCGCCGGGGCGTCGAACTCGTCGTCGCCACCCCGGGGCGCCTGCGCGACCTGGTGGCCAGGGGCGACTGCCGGCTGGACCATGTACGGATCACCGTGCTGGACGAGGCCGACCAGATGACCGACATGGGATTCATGCCCCAGGTCACCGCCATCCTCCAGCAGATCCCGAGGGAGGGGCAGCGTCTGCTCTTCTCCGCCACGCTGGACCGCAACGTGGACACCCTGGTCCGACGCTTCCTGGACGATCCGGTCGTGCACTCCGTCGACCCCTCCGCGAACACCGTCTCCACGATGGAACACCACGTCCTGCAGGTGAACTCCGGGGACAAACGAGCCACCGCGACGCACATCGCGGCCCGCGACGGGCGGGTGATCATGTTCCTGGACACCAAACGGGCCGTGAACGCCATGGCCGAGCACCTGCTCGCCAACGGTGTGCGGGCCGCGACCCTGCACGGCGGCCGCTCTCAGCCGCAGCGCACCCGCACCCTCGAACAGTTCAAGGACGGCAGGGTGACCGCGCTGGTGGCGACGAACGTGGCCGCCCGCGGCATCCACGTGGACGGGCTGGACCTGGTGGTCAACGTCGATCCCCCCGCCGACCACAAGGACTATCTGCACCGGGGAGGCCGCACCGCGCGCGCCGGGGCCTCGGGCAACGTGGTGACCCTCGTCCTGCCCCACCAACAGCGTGAGATGAAACGCCTGATGGACCGGGCCGAGATCAGGGCCCACACCATGAAGGTCACCGCGGGGGACACCGAACTCGCCGAGTTGACCGGTGCGCGTGTCCCCTCGGGCGTACCCGTGTCCCTTCCCGTTCCCGCCCGGCAGGAGGCCGGTGCCTCCGCCGGCACGAAACAGCGGCGGGGCAGGCCGAGGCCGCAGGAAACGGGGCCCCGGCGGCCGCCTCCGGGTGCGGCGAGCGCCGGGAGACGGCCGCCCGGCCCGCTCACACGGGCGTGTCGGTGGACAGGCGCACCGCCAGGAGTACGACGTCGTCGTCGTGCGCCTCACCGGCGACCTCGTCGACGATCGCTCCCAGCAGTTCGGGCAGCGGTCGCCGGGCACCGGCCTCGAGCATGCGCGCGACACGGGCGGTGACGGTGTCCATGTCGTGGCCACGGTGTTCGACCAGGCCGTCGGTGAACGACAGCAGCGTGCTTCCCGGCCGCAGTGACCGCCGGTTGTCGGTACGGGGGTGGCCGGGGAGGTCGGGGTGGAAGAGCAGGTCGTGCTCGTCCAGCCGCTCGGTCTCTCCTTGCGCGGAGGCGACCAAAGGCGCCACATGACCGGCGTTGGTCCACGTCAGCGACCATCCCTCGAGGCCGGGGCTCAGGTGGGCGTGCACCATGGTGCCGCTGGCCTGGACCCCCAGTTCCCGGTTGGCGTGTTCGAAGGCCGTGAGGACACGCGCGGGCCCGTGGCCGGGATGGTCCATGTCGGCTTGGCGCAGCATGCTGCGGACCTGCCCCATGAGTGTGGCGGCGTGGATGTCGTGGCCGGTGATGTCACCGACCGTGAGGGCCACGCCTCCTTCGGGCAGGGAATAGGCGTCGTACCAGTCGCCGCCCACCATGTCCTCCTGTGCGGCGGGCCGGTAGAGCGCGGCGATCTCCAGTCCTTCGATGAAGGGCAGTTCGGTCAGCATGGCCCGTTGCATCAACCGCGCGGTCTCCACCCGGCGATCCACGAACACGGCCCTCTCCACCGCACGGGCGGTGTACTCGGCGAGGGAGCGCAGCAGCGCGCGTTCGACGACGTCCATCTCGTGGCTGCTCTCCCACCCCAGCACGAGCGCGCCCAGGGGAGAGGGGTCCGCGGGCAGCGGCACGCACACCATGCTGGACAGCCCCTCCCTGACGAACCCCTCCCTGGCCTCGGGTCCGTAGCCCTTGAGCGCGTCGGGGTCGGGCACCTCCACGAGGGTGCCGGTGCGCACGGCCAAGGCCGTGGGCCAATCGCCGTCCAACCCGTAGTCCTCGTAGGTCACGTCCATGGGCGAGGGGTCGTCGGTGTCGACGATCCGGCGCAACCGGTCCCCCTCGACCAGCACCAGCCCCACGTAGGCGGGTCGGAGCCCTCCGGACCCGGAGACCAGTTCCTCGAGGCTGCGCCGTACCTGCGCCAGACCGGTGGCGCCGGCCAGGACGTCGGCGGCGCGCAACAGCAGCCGGGAACGCTCGAAGGCGCGTCGGGCCCGAGCATGCACCTTCTGGGCGTCGTGCGCCACGATGCGCAGGCGTAGTTCGGTAGCGCAGGCCAGGGCCACGTCCCGCATCGCCTGGCGGTCCTCGTCGTTCCAGGACCGCGGCACGGTGTCGATCGCGGCCAGGACGCCCCATACGTTGTCTCCGAGGTCCTTCAGGGGCATCCCGGCGTAGGCCTTCGCCCCGATCCCGTCGAGGCCGAGGTCACGGACGAGGAGGTCGCAGCGGGCGTCGTCGCACATCATCGGTTCGTCCGCGGGTGTCGCGCGAAGCCGTGAGGGGTTCGGAAGTCGAGCCTGTCGGGAGGAGGACCAGGGCTCTCCCAGACCCACCATGCCGGGGAAGACCTGGTGTTCCTCCTCCAGCAGCGCCACCAGGGCCACCGGGACCCTGAGCAGGCGCGCGGTCACACGGGCGAAGCGCTCCATGCCCTCGTCGGGTTCGGGGCCCAG
>CALGOD010000658.1 GCA_937957845.1 uncultured Nocardiopsis sp. | reverse complement strand
GACTGGTGGTGCAACGGAGTCCCTTGGAAGTCAGAGATGTGAGAGTCCCTGATCTTCTAGCGGGCTCCGTTGCTTGTTGGTGGGGGCTTCGACCGGATTGCCACAGGGCTGTGATCAGCGCTGATGGGTCACGATCCCGACTTTGAAACAGCCCTGTGGGGGCGGTGGACGGCGCTCTCCAAGAGCCCCGGGTCACGAACCACGGCAGCGCCCTGCTCCTCTTGGGCCAGAGCCATGGTGGTGATGTCGACGATCATCGCCGAGTCCAGGTAGAAGACGTCTTCCACCTACTGGGCGAGCCTCTCGTTGAGCTCGGCGGAGAGGGTGGTGACGCGCCGTGCCGCAACCAGGAAACGACGACGTCGGATCTCGGCGAGCATGCTCTCCCGCATCTCCTGGACCGGTTCCTGCGGTGGTCGCTTCTCAGCGGCGGCGGTCTGACGGATCTGCTCCGCCTCCGCCTCTGTGAACTCGATACCGAGTACCGACATGCTCGCCCCCTTCCACGGTGCGCCCTGCCTCCAGAATACCCGAGGAGGCCGGAACACCGGGAGACGTCGTGGATCCGTATCCCTGGACAGAGTCATCACGACCATGCACGGCAAGGAGACCTCGCGCGGCGGTCTGGCCGTCAACGTCATCAAGTGCTGAGGGCCATCACAGAGGTGTTAACAAAATCGCGCACTGGAGTGCGCTTGCACAACGGGGTTGCCGTGTGTACCTTTGTTGATGGAAGACAGGTGCACGCGGCTCAGTTCGCGATGGGCCGATCATCGGGGCTTGGGCAGTACCGCCCCAGAAAAAGCCGTGCCCCGGGTGGCGTGCTGAGCAGAGGCGAACCCGGGGCTTACGGAGCCGACGATACCAAACGTCCTCGCCCTTGTCCTCTCGCGCCCTCAGCCGAGATAGAACGAAGGTCATCGTGAGCACCGGCATCCCGGAATGGATGGTCTCCGTGTACTCCTCGCCCCGCCTCGGGCCCTACCTCCGCCACAGTGGGGGCGATGTGGCCCGAGCCGTCAATCTGTATCACTGGAACGTCATGGTCTCCGCGGCCTTCTACGGCCCGCTCCACACGTTCGAACTCGC
>CALGOD010000657.1 GCA_937957845.1 uncultured Nocardiopsis sp. | reverse complement strand
CCCGCGGTGGAGTCGACGTCGATCTGGACGTTGCCGTGGCGGCTGCCGCCCGTACCGGTGACACGACCGGTCACCCAACGGCCGTTCTCGGCTCGGGGGAAGCCGAGGACGCGGACGCGGTCGCCGACACGGTGCCGTGCCGGGGCCGCCGGACGCGCGGGAGCGGGCCGATCCAGGCGGAGGACCGCCACGTCCCAGGGGGCGGCGGTGTCCCACCACCAGCCGTCGGGGACGACCGTGGCGGTGCTCTCCCACCGGGGGCCGCCGCGCGGCGCGTCCAGGCGGACGGTGCTTCCGGGGCCGGCGCTCCCGGGGTCGGAGTGGTGGGGAGGTTCGGCCACGGCCTCACGGACGACATGGGCACAGGTGAGCGCGTACCCGGGCGCCACCAGCACGGCTGCTCCGTGCAGGGCCGTACCGCGGCGATCGGTGACGCGCAGCTGCCAGTCGGGCTCGTGAAGGGCCAGGTGGGACACTGTGCTCCCGTTCGACGGGCGGGGGCTTGGGGGAAGGGCTCGGACACGCACCCCCGTGATCGGCTATGCGCATATTCTACCCACAATTCACAAAAGGCCACGACATGATTCAGCACCACAGATATGCGGGTCCGCTTTTCTGTCCGAATTGTGAATCAAGGTGATCAAGTAAAGAAAAGTGACCTCGGCCGTTCGGCTTCTTTGACGAACGGCCGCATGGCCCGGTCAGGGGGTCGACACGGATTCGGAGGATCGTCGACGCCCGCGCCCCCACGGCATGAGGCTGTCCAGCGCGTAGCGACCGCCCGCGAGACCGAGGGCCAGCCCGCACGCACCGAGGACCAGCGTGAACTCGAAACCACCGACCAGCGGATCTCCGAGATGGGCGAAGAAGTAGGCGTTGGCCATCATGAACGCCAACAGCAGGCCCGCCAGGGGCAGGGCGAAGCCGATGATGAGCGCGAAACCCGCGCCCACCTCGATGAACACCCCCAGCAGAGCGGCGAACTGGGGGAAGGGGATGCCCAGGGAGGCGAACCCCTGGGCGGTGCCGTCGAGGTCGGTCGCCTTGGGCCAACCATGGGCGATGAAGACCACGCCGACGGCCGATCTGGCGAGCAGCGCCGCGGCATCGCCCGCGTGGGACACGAGGGTGTTCTCGTTCATGGGGGGTCCTGTTCTGTGAGCGGGTTTCCCGGGAGGAGACGACATCCCGAAGAAAGCTCGAGTCGACGACTCTCCCAGGAAAATGAATGGTAATACGATTGCGCGAGAACACCTAGGGCGTCGCCGCCGAAAACTTCTCCCGCCCGCCATTCGCCCTGCTCAGGAAGAAGAACAGAACATGACTCAGTCGCGGTTCCCCGTACCCCCCGGGTTCGTGTACCGCGGTTTCTCTCCTCGGGGATCGAGAACGGCGAGCAACGCCTCCGAGATGCCGTGGAGTTGCTCGACCTGCTCGTCGGTGAGCGCGTCGAAGACCAACCGCCGGACCTCGTTCACGTGTCCCGGCGCCGCCGCGCGAAGCACCTCCGACCCGCGCGGCGTGAGCTCGGCGATGGTGGTGCGCCGATCCCCCGGCCGTTTGAAGCGACGGATCAGCCCCTCCTCCTCCAGACGAGCCGCCGCGTGCGAGAGGCGGCTGGGCGAGGAACGCAGAAGCCCCGCCAACTCCGTCATCGTCAACTCGCCCTCCGGCGCCTCGGACAGCATCACCAAGGCCTGGTAGTAGGCGTGGGGCAGTCCCGAGTCATGCCTGAGCTGACGGTCCAGCGCCCCCTCCAACAGGTGGACGGCGGCCAGGAAGGTCCGCCAGGTCCGCTGTTCCTCCTCGTCGAGCCACCTCGTGCCGGCCACGGGATCCGCCTTTCCGGGAATAACTTGAGAGTTCAACTTTGTTCTGGCCAACAGATCTGATCTCCCTGGAGGATGTCCATGTCACAGCAGCCCTCACGCATGCCGGCCCTCTACCTCAGCCATGGTGCGCCGCCGTTGGCGGACGACGCCCTGTGGACCCGGGAGCTCGCCGACTGGTCCGGTGGCCTCACCCGCCCGAGCGCGATCCTCGTCGTCTCGGCGCACTGGGAGGACGCTCCGCTCACCATCGGCGCCACGGCGGACGGAGTCCCTCTGACCTACGACTTCTGGGGCTTCCCGCAACGCTACTACGGAGTCACGTACCCGGCCCCCGGTGCGCCGGCACTCGCCGAACGCGTCCGTGAGCTCGTCACCGGCCCAGGTGGTGCGCTGCGCCAGGACCCGGGCCGCGGACTCGACCACGGCGCCTACGTCCCCCTGAAGGAGATGTATCCCGAAGCCGACATCCCGGTCCTGCAGGTCTCCATGCCGACGCTCGACCCCGCCCGCCTTCTCACTCTGGGGCGCCGCCTGGCCCCGCTGCGCGACGAGGGGGTCCTCATCCTCGGCAGCGGGTTCACCACGCACAACCTGCGCGAGATGTCCCCTCAGGCGCACGGACGGGCGCCCTCCTGGTCGGTGGAGTTCGACGACTGGGTGAACCGGGCCGTGGCCGAGCACGACGTGGACGCCTTGGTGGACTTCGGCGGCAAGGCCCCCGCCGCGGCGATCGCGCACCCGCGCAGCGACCACTTCGCGCCTTTGTTCGTGGCCCTGGGCGCCGCCCTGGACGACCACAGGAGCTCCGTGTCGACGGTGGACGGGTTCTGGCACGGGCTCGCCAAGAGATCGTTCCAGTTCGACTGAG
>CALGOD010000656.1 GCA_937957845.1 uncultured Nocardiopsis sp. | reverse complement strand
ACCCCATTTCGCTCCTCCCGGCGATGCCCCCCAACAGCCGGGTCACGGGCAGCCCTCCGGCGCCCAACCGGGGTACGCCCCCGAGCAGGGCCCGCCGCCCTACGCCCCCCGGCCCGGGTACGGCGGGCAGCAGGCCTACGGCCGGCCGCAGCCGCCGCAGCCCGGATTCGAACAGCCACAGCAGGCCGCGTACGGACAGCAGCCCCCTTACGGCCAACAGCAGGCCTATGGGCAGCCCCAGCCGCCGCAGCCCGGATTCGAACAGCCGCAACAGGCCGCGTACGGACAGCAGCCTCCTCACCCCGGTGCTCCGGGCGCCTACGGACAGCCGGACGCCTACGGCCCGCCCCAGCAGGTCGGGGACAACGGCACGCTGGTGGCCATGCTCGCCCACCTGTCCGGTTTCGTGATCGCCTGCCTGGGCTGGATCCCGCCGTTGGCCATCTACTTCGCCAAGCGCAACCAGTCGCCGTTCGTGCGCCACCACGCGTCGGAGGCGGCGAACTTCCAGCTCACCCTGCTCATTCCGTACCTTTTCGCCTGGGTAGTCTTCATCGGACTGGGCATCTTCTTCCCAGAACTGTCCTGGATCGGTTCCCTCCTGATCGCCCTGATCTGGATCGTCTCCATCGTGTTCGGCGTCCTGGGCGCCAACAGTGCGAACAAGGGGACGTGGTACCGCTACCCGGTGAGCATCCGGCTGCTGAAGTAGTGCTCCAGTACGTCCCCGGCCCACCCCCACATAAGGAACACGCCATGTCCTATCCCGGTAATCCATCAGAAGACCCCTACGGTCAGGGCCCGCAGTCGGGTCAGGAGGGCTCCGGCGGCCAACCCGGCTACCAGCAGGGCGGCTACCCGCCCCCGCACGGCCAGCCCGGTCAGCCCGGTCAGCAGCCCGGTGGCTACCCGCCCCCGCACGACCAGTCCGGCTACCAGCAGGGCGGCTACCCGCCCCCGCACGGCCAGCCCGGCCAGCAGCCTGGTGGCTACCCGCCCCCGCACGGGTACCACGACCAGACCGGTGGTTACCAGGCGGCCGGTTACCAGCAGGGCGGCTACGGCCACCCCGGCGCCTACGGCCCCTCCTCGGCGACCACCGGGCAGCCCAACCCCGATGAGCGCCAGATGGGTCTGTTCGCCCACCTGGGCGGTGGCCTCCTCGGCTGGATCGTCCCTTTGATCATCTACCTGATCAAGAAGGACGAGTCGCCGTTCGTCCGTGACCAGGCGGCACAGGCGCTGAACTTCCAGTTGCTGATCATGATCGGCTACCTCATCTCCTGGGTCCTGGTCTTCGTCTTCATCGGCGCACTGACCTGGTTCGCCCTCATCGCCGTGTCCATCATCTTCGGCATCCTGGGCGGTATGGCCGCCCACCGGGGCGAGCTGTACCGCTACCCGTTCAACGTCAGCTGGATCAGCTAGGTCCCTGACCCGGGCCGAGGGCCCCGGCCTCCGGGCCGGGGCCGGCCCACGTTCGGACGGAAGTCGTCGGGGACCCCTCAGGTGAGGTCACGCGCCACGGCGTCGGCGAGCAGCCGACCGCGCCGGGTCAGGACCGCCCGGCCCGCCGTGTGGGCCTCGGCCTCCAGCAGCCCCTCCGCCACGGCCCGCTCGGCCGCGGCCCGTCCGTGCGGCTCCAACAGGTCCAGCGGGCACCCCCGCTCCACCCGAAGTTCCAGCAGGATCCGTTCGAATCGACGCTCCTGCTCGGTGAGCACCTCGCGGGCCAGGCCGGGGCTGTCCCCCGCCGCGAGGCGGGCGGCGTAGGCGGCCGGGTGCTTGACGTTCCACCAGCGGGTACCGCCGACGTGACTGTGCGCTCCGGGCCCCACACCCCACCAATGGCCCCCGGTCCAGTAGAGCAGGTTGTGGGCGCTGCGCCCCTCGGGGGTACGCGCCCAGTTGGACACCTCGTAGGCGGTGAACCCGGCCGCGGAGAGGATCTCGTCGGCCATGAGGTAGCGATCGGCCATGGTGTCGTCGTCGGGTTCGGTGAGCTCTCCCCTACGGACCCGGGCGGCCAGGCGGGTGCCCTCCTCGACGATGAGCGAGTAGGCGGAGACGTGGTCTGGCCCGGCTCCGACCGCGGCCTCCAGCGAGGCTCGCCAGTCGTCGTCGCTCTCGCCGGGGGTGCCGTAGATCAGGTCGAGGTTGACGTGTGCGAACCCGGCCTCCCGCGCCCACTCCACACATTGCTCGGGGCGACCGGGCGTGTGTCCGCGTTCGAGCACCCTGAGCACGTGCGGGCGGGCGCTCTGCATACCGAAGGACAGACGGGTGAACCCGGCCTCGCGCAACCGCGCCAGGTAGGCGGGGGTGACGGTCTCGGGGTTGGCCTCGGTGGTCAGCTCGGCGTCGGGGGTCGTCCCGAAACGATCCCGGATGGCGGTGATGATCCTGCCCAGGTCCTCGGCGGGCAGAAGGGTGGGCGTCCCCCCGCCGACGAACACGGTGCTCACCGGTGGACGGCGCCCGCCCAGGACCCGGTCGGCCAGTTCCACCTCGGCGATGGCCTGGTCGGCGTAGGTCTCACGTGAGGCGGTGGCGGTACCGTCACGCGAGACCAGCTCCTCGGCCGTGTAGGTGTTGAAGTCGCAGTAGCCGCAGCGTGTGACGCAGAAGGGCACGTGCACGTAGAACCCGAAGGGCTGATCGCCGAGTTCGGCCAGGGAACGTTCGGGCAGTTCTCCTGTGCGCGGTACGGGATCGCCGTCGAGGGCAACGGAAGGCATGTCTCCAGTGTCGCCGACGGTACGGAGTGGCCGTGACGTGTGCCGTGTCCGGGTGTGGAGGCCGCTGTTCGCACGGCCCGCTTCCGGCACGGACGCCGCGGAGGCGGGCGGGTCCCGCCGCCTCTCGTGCGACCGTGTGCGGCGGTGGGGGCTCAGACCCGGGGGCGACTCACCCGGTCGCCCGGGTGGACGGCGTCGACGGTCCGCTGGGGCGGCGACACGGGGGTGTGCCGGTCGGGGGCGGTGGCCGTGGAACCGCGCACGACCAACTCGGGGTCGAAGATGTACTCGGTGTGGGAGACGGGGTGCCCGGCGATCTCGTCGCACAGGGCCCGCACCGCGGCCAGCGCCATGGCGTTGATCGGTTGACGGACGGTGGTCAGCGGCGGGTCGGTGAAGGCGATGAGCTGGGAGTCGTCGAAACCCACGACCGAGAAGTCCCGGGGGACGCTCAGGCCGCGTTGGCGGGCGGCCCGGATGGCTCCCAGGGCCATCATGTCCGAGCCGCAGACCATGGCGGTCACGCCGCGCTCGACCAGTCTGGAGGCCGCCGCGTGGCCGCCCTCCACTCCGAACAACGACAGCTCCACCAGGTCGTCGCCGTCCAGTCCGTGCTCGGCCAGGGCCTGGTGGTAGCCCTCCAACTTGCGGCGGACGGGGACGTAGCGATCCGGTCCGCTGGTGAAGCCGATGCGGGTGTGGCCGAGAGCCACCAGGTGGTTGACGGCCAGCCTCCCCGCCTCCCGGTCGTCACAGGAGATGAACGCGGCCGGGATGGCGTCGGTGTACCCGTTGACGAGCACGATCGGCAGTCTGCGCGAGACCAGGGCGTGGTAACGCTCGTGGGAGGCGGTGGTGTCGGCGTGGCGACCGGAGACGAAGAGGATCCCCGACACGTTGCGCTCCAGGAGCAGCTCGACGTACTCGTCCTCTGTTATCCCGCCGGGGGTCTGGGTACACAGGACGGGCGTGTACCCGCGCTGGGCGAGGGCTCCCTCGGCTGCCTGGGCGAACATCGGGAAGACCGGGTTCTCCAGTTCGGGGATGACCATGCCCACCAGCCCGGCCGAGCGTTGCCGCAACCGGGCGGGACGTTCGTAACCGAGGACGTCCAGGGCTGTCAGAACGGCCTTGCGGGTGTCGCTGCCGACGCCCGGCTTGTCGTTGAGCACCCGCGAGACGGTCGCCTCGCTGACGCCTGCGTGCCGCGCGATGTCGGCAAGTCGTGGACCCATGGGCGCAACTCTAGTCGAGATCACCGTCACATGGACGAAAGTTGAAGGTAATCTTGCGCAAGAACTTGCAGTAATCCACAGGGAAGGACCCCGCTAGATGAAGCCCCAACCGCAGTGGTGGCGCGACGCGGCGATCTACCAGATCTACGTCCGCAGCTTCGCCGACTCCAACGGTGACGGAGAGGGCGACCTCGCCGGCATCCGTGAACGCCTGCCGCACCTGGCCGAGCTCGGCGTGGACGCGCTCTGGTTGACACCGTTCTACGTCTCTCCTCTGGCCGACGGCGGATACGACGTCGCCGACTACCGCGACGTCGACCCGCGCTTCGGCACCCTGGAGGACTTCGACGCCCTCCTGGCCGACGCCCACAAGAGGGGCATCCGCCTCATCATCGACGTGGTGCCCAACCACTCCTCCTCCGCCCACCGCTGGTTCCGCGAGGCCGTGGCCGCGGAACCGGGCGACCCCGCCCGGTCGCGGTACATCTTCCGGGACGGCCGCGGCCCCGACGGGGAGGAGCCGCCCAACAACTGGAAGTCGGTCTTCGGCGGTGCGGCGTGGACCCGCCTCAAGCGGCCCGACGGCACCCCCGAGCAGTGGTACCTGCACCTGTTCGACTCCGAGCAGCCCGACTTCGACTGGACGAACCAGGAGGTGCACGACGAGTTCGAGGACGTGCTGCGCTTCTGGCTGGACCGGGGGGTGGACGGGTTCCGCATCGACGTGGCGCACGGCCTGGTCAAGGACCCGGCGCTGCCCGACGTCGCCGAGAACGCCAAGGCCGACATGCTCGACGGCAGCACCACACTGCCCTACTTCGACCAGGACGGCGTGCACGAGATCTACCGTCGGTGGTCGCGCATCGCCGCCGAGTACCCGGGCGACCGTGCCCTGGTGGCCGAGGCCTGGGTGGAGGACGTCGACCGCATCGCCCGCTACGTGCGGCCGGACGAACTGCACCAGGCCTTCAACTTCGAGTACCTGACCGCGCCGTGGGACGCCGACCGGCTGCGCGGGGTCATCGACCGCTCCCTGGCCGCCAACGGCGCGGTGGGGGCGACCACGACGTGGGTGTTGTCCAACCACGACGTGACCCGCCACGTGACCCGCTTCGGCGGAGGGGAACGGGGACTGCGTCGGGCACGCGCGGCGACGCTGCTGATGCTGGGGTTGCCCGGTTCCGTGTACCTGTACCAGGGTGAGGAGCTGGGACTGCCCGAGGTCACCGACCTGCCCGAAGAGGCTCTGCAGGACCCGACCTGGAAGCGCTCGGGACACACCGAGCGCGGTCGGGACGGCTGCCGGGTGCCGCTGCCGTGGGAGGGCGACTCCTCTCCGTACGGGTTCGGCCCCGAGGGCAGCGTTCCCTGGCTGCCGATGCCCGAGGGGTGGGGCGCCCTGTCGCGTGCCTCCCAGCGGGGGGTGGAGGGCTCGACCCTGGAGCTGTACACCAAGGCCCTGCACCTGCGCCGGGAGTCGAAGGCGCTCGGTGACGGGTCCATGACCTGGCTGGACTCGCCCTCGGGCGTGCTGTACTTCGAGCGCGAACCGAACGTACGGGTGGCGGTCAACCTCACCGGTGAGGCCGCGGAGCTCGCCGCCTCCGGCGAGGTGCTCGTTTCCAGTGCCCCGGTCGACGCACCGCGTGAGGGTTCTTTGACACTGCCCGCCGACACGGCGGTGTGGCTGCGCGGCTGACGCCCGCGGGGCGGTGTCGGGCCGTGGCCCGGCACCGCCCTCCACCCTTTCCACGCCCTTCCCGTCTCCCCTCCCCCATCCCCACGGCGACGCTCTCCTCGCGTCCCTCGCCGCATCCCCGGAGGCCCGTCTTGAGGTTCCCCACCGTCCTGTCAGCCCTCTCCTGCGGAGCCCTGCTCCTTCTGTCCGCGTGTTCGCCCGGAGCCGACGAGAGCCCCGAACAGGCCGAACAGGTCCTGACCGTGTGGGCCGACGACGACCGTGCCGTGGCGCTGGCGACCTTCGCCGAGGCCTACTCGCGCACCTCCGGTGCCCGGGTGGAGGTCATCGTGGTCGAGCACGAGGAACTGCGCGCCAGCTTCGTGAGCACCTACGCCAGCGACATGGGCCCCGACCTGCTCGTGGGTCCGCACGACTGGACGGGGGAGCTGGCCTCGGCGGGCGCGATCGTCCCGGTCGGTCTGGGAGCCGAGGACGCGGACGCGTTCACTCCGGGCGCGTTGGAGGCGGTCACCCACGAGGGACTGGTCCACGGCGTCCCCTACGCCACCGAGAACCTGGCCCTGGTCCGCAACACCGACCTGGCCCCGGAGGCCCCGGAGACGATGGAGGAGCTGATCGAGACCGGGACCGCCCTGGTGGACGCCGGGCGGGCCGAACACGTGCTGAGCCTGCAGGTGGGACGGCAGGGCGACGCCTACCACATCCACCCCCTGTTCACCTCGGCCGGCGGCTACCTCTTCGGTGAGGACGAGAACGGTGACCCCGACCCCTCCGACCTGGGCGTGGCGGCACCCGAGTCGGTGGCGGCCTTCGCAAGGCTCGCGGAGTTGGGCGAGACGGGCTCGGGTGTACTGACCCGAGAGACGGACGCCGCCGGCGCCGTCACACTGTTCACCGAAGGCGCCGCACCGTTCTTCGTCACCGGCCCGTGGAACGTGGCGGCGGTCAAGGCCGCGGGGGTGGCGTACGAGATCAGCCCCGTACCCGCCTTCGCCGACGGCGGTCCGGCCCGTCCCCTGTTGGGCGTGCAGACCTTCTTCGTCTCCTCGGGCGCCTCGGTGCCCGAGCTCGCCGAACGGTTCGCGGCGGACTTCGTGTCCGACCCGGAGTTCTCCCTGACCCTCTACGACGCCGATCCGCGGGTCCCCGCCCTGGTGGCGGCCCTGGAGGAGGTCGCGGAACAGGATCCGGACCTGGAGGCCTTCCAGCGGGCCGGACGCGGCGGTGTGCCGATGCCGGCCATCCCGGAGATGGACGCGGTCTGGGGCCCCTTCGGGCAGGCCAGTGCGAACATCATCGGCGGAGCGGATCCGGCGGAGGAACTGGCCATGGCCGAGGAGCGGATCAGGGCCGAGTTCGAGTAGCCGCCTTGGCCCCTTGGTGTGACCGAACGCCTGTTCATCACACATATGATCAACCTTCGGTAGTGGCCCTATCACCACACGCGTAAGATCACGCACCCGTTTCCGCGGTGTTTCCACATCTTTACGTCAGAACTCCGCAAACTCTTTCAAAGACTGCAAGTTATTGCTAGCGTCGCATCACCACGCATGCCCCAGCCGGGACCGGGGCCACCGACGAAACGCATGCGCGACCTCCTCAGTACGGCCTCCCGGAAGGAAGACACCATGAGATTCCGCAGCGCACCAGCGGCCACGGGTATCGCCGCGATCGTCCTGATGGCGACCGCGTGCAGCGGCGGTGGCGGCGACGAGGGCGGTGAGACCGCGGCCGAGGACACCCTCGTCATCTGGTCCGACCCCGAGCGCGCCGACGCCATCCAGGGCGCCGCCGAAGAGTTCGCCGAGGCCAACGGCATCACGGTCGACGTCCAGGGCCTGGCCTTCGACGACATCCAGGGCGACCTGCTCAACGCCCACCAGGCCGGCAACGCTCCGGACATCTTCATCGGTGCCCACGACTGGACCGGCAACCTGGTGCGCAACGGTGCCGTACAGCCCGTCGAGCTGCCCCAGGACCGCGCCGCGGGCGTGGACGAGACCGCCCAGGAGGCCCTCTCCTTCGACGGCCGGCTCTTCGGCGTGCCGTACTCGCAGGAGAACATCTTCCTCATGCGCAACACCGAGCTGGTGCCCGACGCTCCCGAGACCTTCGAGGAGCTCGTCGAGATCGGCACCGAGCTCAAGGAGGAGGGCGAGACCAGCGAGGTCCTGGCCATGGCCGTGGGCCAGGAGGGCGAGCCCTTCCGGATGAACGCCCTGTTCACCTCCGCGGGCGGCTACCTCTTCGGACAGGACGACACCGGCACCTGGGACCCCTCCGACCTGGGTGTGGGCTCCGACGAGTCCATCGCCGCCATGGAGAAGATCGCCGAGTACGGCGAGGCCGGCGAGGGCGTGCTGCGCCGTTCCATCGACACCGAGAACGACGCCGTGCTGTTCTACGAGAAGGACGCCCCGTTCTTCATCGCGGGCCCGTGGAACATCGGTGACGCCAACGAGTCCGGGATCGACTACGGGATCAGCCCCATCCCCGGCTTCGAGGACGGCGGGCCGGCCAGCCCCTACATCGGCTACCACGCCTTCTTCGTCACCGAGGGCAGTTCCAACAGCGCCCTGGCCCAGGAGTTCGTGACCAACTACGTCACCGACCCCGACTTCATCCTCAGCCTCTACGAGGCCGACCCGCGCACCCCGGTGCAGACGGAGGCCCTGGAGAGCGTCTCGGCCGACGACCCCAACATCGCCGCCATCGCCGAGGCCGGTGCCGACGGCATGCCGATGCCCTCCATCCCCGAGATGGGCGAGACCTGGGAGCCGCTGGGCCAGGCCCAGGCCCAGGCGCTGTCCGGCGAGGACGTCCGTGAGGCCATGGAGGCGGCCCACAACACGATCGCCGAGCAGATCGGCGGGTAGTGGTGACCGTCGACACCGACAACGCGGGCGCCCCCTCTCCGGGGGCGCCCGCCCGCCCTCCCCTCCCCGGCGGCCGTTTCGCGGGCGACGGGTCGATCGGCGGACGACTGCTCAAGATCGCGCTGCTGGGCCTGGTCACCGCTCTGGGCGTGTGGGCGGTCCTTCCCCTGTACGTCGCGGGCAACTGGTGGGGCATCGGTCTGGCCGTGGCCGTGGTGGTCCTGGTCTACTGGATCTACCTGTCCAAGCGCACGGTCCCCGCCAAGTACCTGCTCCCCGGCGTGCTGTTCCTGACGGCCTTCCAGATCCTGCCGGTGCTCTACACGATGAGCACCTCGGTGACCAACCTCAGCGACGGCCACCGAGGCGACAAGGAACAGGCCATCGCGGCCATCGAGGCCTTCTCCGTCACCCGGGACCCCGACTCCCCCGAGTACGTGCTCACCGTCGCCACCACCGGTGACGCCGCCACCGGGGAGTTGGCCTTCCTCCTCACCGACGGCCAGGGCAACGCCCACGTGGGCACCGACGAGGGTCTGGAGGATCTGCCTCGCGCCGAGATCGACCCGTCCTCGGGCAAGGTCACCGAGGCGTTCGGATACACGATCCTGACCCCCACCGAGGTCAACGCCCGCAGCGACGAACTCCAGGAGTTCGCGGTGCCCACCGAGAGCGGTGCGGGCATCCGCTCCAGCGGCCTGTCCAGCGCCTTCGAGGGCAGCGCGACCCGTGTGTACGACGAGGACTGCGACTGCGTCACCGACACCGAGTCGGGCGTGGTCTACCTCGCCGACGACGAGCGCGGCGCCTTCTACAGCGAGGAGGGCCGAAGACTGGCCCAGGGCTGGCAGGTCGGCGTGGGCCTGGACAACTTCGGCCGCTTCCTGCTCAACCCGACCTTCGCCTCCTCGTTCTTCTCCATCCTGCTGTGGAACATCGCCTTCGCCGCCTCCGTCACCTTCCTGGTGTTCGTGGTGGGGCTGGCGGTGGCGCTGACGCTGCACGTGCCGAGGCTGCGGGGCAAGACGTTCTACCGGATCCTGGTGGTCCTGCCCTACGCCATGAGTTCGCTGGCCATGTACCTGCTGTGGCGGGACATGTTCAACACCGACTTCGGTCTGTTCAACCGCATGCTCGGTCTGCAGGTCGACTGGCTCGGGGACGCGTGGAGCGCGCGCACGGCCGTCATCCTGGCCAACGTGTGGCTGGGCTACCCGTACATGTTCCTGGTGGCCACGGGCGCGCTGCAGGCCATCCCCCGCGAACTGGGCCAGGCCGCGCAGATCGACGGCGCGGGCCCCTGGCAGGCGTTCCGACACGTCACCCTGCCACTGCTGATGGTGGCGATGACACCGATCCTCATCGCGACCTTCGCGTTCAACTTCAACAACTTCAACGCGGTGTGGCTGATCAGCCGAGGCGGTCCCTTCTCCCCGGAGAACCCGACCGCCGGGGCCACGGACCTGCTCATCACCTACACCTACCGGCTCGCCTTCAACGAGGCCACCTCCCAGTACGGGTACGCGGCGGCGTTGTCGGTGATGATCTTCCCTCGACCCACCCGCTCGCCTTCACCGAGCCCGCCTCCCGGGACGGGGACGCGGCGGCGCTGTCGGTGATGATCTTCCTGATCGTCTCGGTGATCTCCGTGGTCAGCCTGAGCCGCAGCAAGGCACTCCAGGAGGTGGACCGATGACGATGGACGCTTCGGCGCCGGTGCGCGGATCCCACCGGCCCGGCGGCGCGGCACGGTTCGCCCTGTGGTCGAGAAGGCTCGGCTGGCGCCACGCGGTGATGTGGCTGGTCGTGGCGTTCGCGATCTTCCCGGTGCTGTTCGTGGTCTCCGCGGCGCTCAACCCACTGGGCACCCTGTCCAGCGCCCAGCTGTGGCCGACCGGTGCGAGCCTGGCCAACGCCGTGGACCTGTTCGAGAACACCCCGTTCACCACGTGGTACGGCAACTCGCTGTTCTTCGCGCTGAGCAACGCCGCGGTCACGGTGCTGCTCTCGGCACTGGCGGCGTACGCCTTCAGCCGGATGCGGTTCAAGGGCCGCAGGGTGGGACTGATCGGGCTGCTGGTGATCCAGATGTTCCCGCAGTTCCTGGCGATCGTGGCGATCTACCTGATGTTCTCCAACATCGGCGAGTACTATCCCGCGATCGGCTTCGACACCCGGTGGGGGCTGCTGCTGGTGTACCTGGGCGGTGCGTTGAGCATCAACACCTGGCTGATGAAGGGCTTCTTCGACACGGTGCCCAAGGAGCTGGACGAGTCCGCCCAGATGGACGGGGCCTCGCACGCGCAGGTCTTCTTCCGCATCATGCTGCCGCTGGTGACCCCGGTACTGGCCATCGTGGGACTGCTGGTGTTCATCTCCACCATCAACGAGTTCCTGATGGCGAGCGTGTTCCTGCGCGACACCGACGCCAAGACCCTGGGACTGGGGCTGTACCAACTGGTGGCCTCCCAGCGCAACGCCAACTTCGGCATGTTCGCGGTGGGAGCCGTGATGCTGTCCCTGCCCACCCTGGCGGTGTTCTGGTTCCTGCAGCGTTACATCACCGAGGGCCTGACCTCCGGAGCGGTCAAGGGCTGAGGGGTCACACGTCCGAAACGTCGGGGCGCCCCTGTGGGGCGCCCCGACGTTCTTCCGTGCCCGCGACGGCGGGTGGGACTACTTCTTCTTCTTGTCCTCGGCTCCGCTGGTGTCGGTGGACAGGGCGGTGATGAAGGCCTCCTGGGGCACCTCGACCCGGCCGACCATCTTCATCCGCTTCTTGCCCTCCTTCTGCCTCTCCAGCAGCTTGCGCTTACGGCTGATGTCACCGCCGTAGCACTTGGCGAGCACGTCCTTGCGGATGGCGCGGATGTTCTCGCGGGCGATCACCCTGGCGCCGATGGCCGCCTGGACGGGCACCTCGAACTGCTGCCGGGGGATGAGCTCGCGCAGCTTCTTGGTCATCTCCACGCCGTAGGCGTAGGCCTTCTCCTTGTGCACGATGGCGGAGAAGGCGTCGACCGCCTCCCCCTGGAGCAGGATGTCGACCTTGACCAGGTCCGAGACCTGTTCCCCGATGGGTTCGTAGTCCAAGGAGGCGTAGCCCTTGGTGCGGGACTTGAGCTGGTCGAAGAAGTCGAAGACGATCTCGGCCAGGGGCAGCGTGTAGCGCATCTCCACCCGGTCCTCGGACAGGTAGTCCATGCCCTGCAGTTCCCCGCGCCGTTCCTGGCACAGTTCCATGATCTGCCCGATGTAGTCGGCCGGGCTGAGCAGCGTGGCCTTGACCATCGGCTCGTAGATCGCGGCGATCTTCCCTGTCGGGAACTCGCTCGGGTTGGTGACGGTGTGCTCCTCACCGTCCTCCATCTCCACGCGATAGATCACGTTGGGCGCGGTGGAGATGAGTTCGAGGTTGAACTCCCGCTCCAGTCGTGCCCGGCTGATCTCCAGGTGGAGCAGGCCGAGGAATCCGCAACGGAAACCGAAGCCCAGGGCCGCCGACGTCTCCGGTTCGAACACCAGGGCCGCGTCGTTGAGCTGGAGCTTGTCCAAGGCGTCGCGCAGCACCGGGTAGTCCGTGCCCTCGATCGGGTACAGGCCCGAGAACACCATGGGCCGGGGCTCCTGGTAGCCCGCGAGCATCGTGTCGGCGGGCCTGTCCAGGGAGGTGATGGTGTCACCGACCTTGGACTGGCGCACGTCCTTCACACCGGTGATGAGGTAGCCGACCTCGCCCACGCCCAGGCCGTCGCACTTGGTGGGCTCGGGCGAGCTGACGCCGATCTCCAGGATCTCGTGGGAGGCGCGGGTGGACATCATCTGGATGCGCTCGCGCGGGGTGATCTTGCCGTCCACGACACGGACGTAGGTGACCACGCCCCGGTAGGTGTCGTAGACGGAGTCGAAGATCATGGCG